>JAGHJI010000064.1 GCA_017886765.1 Eubacterium sp. | reverse complement strand
GTGCTATTCTGAGTAAAAGAGGGAAGTGATATATTTTGTTGTTCCAGATATAAGTTGTAATTCTGAAAGTGTTTATACTTTCCGGATGCAAATCTCTGATGCTTTTGCAATTTACTAAAAGCTCCTGGATATTAAAATATTTTCCCTGTTTATTTAAAATTTCTTTTACGCTGCGTCCGCTGTTCTGGTCAATACCATTTTGTATATTGATAACAGCGCACCCTTTGCCGGAATTACTGTCTCTGGATGGTTTGATAAATGCGTTGCCTATATTATATAAAATTCGCTCAGCCTCATCATTGCTTATAAATTCCATATTGCTGTTTCTGAGTATGCCGCATTCGCAGGAAATTATAATATCGGCAGTACGGACGTTATCGATTCCGTGTACTAAAACAGGAAGTATATTTTTATTGCTGAAAACCTGCGCATAATCATCGGGGACAAATCTGCGTTCAATTTCCGGAATAAAAATCAGCTCCGGTATGTATTTTTCGTCAAAATGACCTGTATAGGATGAATAGTACCGGTGCCAGTCATAGGGTATTTTTTTGCCGTAATTTTCTATAAACAGCTTGTCAATTTTGTCTTTTTGAGCCTGGCTTAATGAGAACGTATTGGCAATATTTGCTCGCCTGGTATCCGCCATTTTATTTTTTTCGGTTTTCACTGAATGATAATGTTTATTAAAATCATCAAGCTTTTTTAGAAAATTGTGAACCTTACCCATAGATTAATCCTTTTCTATTATTTGAGTAGTGCTTTTATCATTTTTTCTTTTTATATATTTCGCTTCATTTGACATCAGGATAATGGAAAGAAATACAAGGAAGTATTGGTATGAAGAAGGATGTGTAGACCAGGGGATTCTTGCATAATCAAGAATAATCATGGAAAGCAGCCAGAAAAACATTATTTTTGATAATGGGTGGCAGTTTCTGTATATGAATCCTCTTATAAGAATATAAAATGTCGGTACATACCATATAAGCAGCCCCATAATTCCCAAGTCCGCCATAAGTTCGGAAAAGTTACAGTGACTGTATGTGGCATCAATATAATATCCTTTATAGATAGGATTATTAAGCAAATAGAGTTTAAAACCGTCAAGTCCATAGCCCGTAAGCGGTCTTTGTTTAAACATGATCCAAGCGATTTCCTTGTAAAATTCTCGTCCCTGTGTGCTGGCATCTTCGATTTCCTCACCGGTAATCGTTGAGAAAAGATCTCCGAATCTAAGCCAGATGTTTTCATAAAGAGCCGGTACGTTGCGTATGATTAGAAGCACTACAGTGGAAACTAACACAAATATGATTACTTTTGTAAGCATTTTAAAAAGGTTCTTATCTATAATAACAATCAATACAAAAAGTATAAGAAGCTGAATAATAGCTCCTCTTGAACCGGTTAAAACAGTAAGGACAACAAAAAATGCCGACATATAATAACCGTATTTAAAATCGGTATACCTTTTTAGGTAAATGCATATAACGGTCATACCCGCGCCTACTGCCCCCACGCCGTTTCTTTGCTGGCCTATGACCTGACCAAAACCATCGTCTCCCGACTGAAAGTACTGGGACGGTGACGTAGTAACAAGTGCGGCAACCCCCATAATTACCGAAGCGTAGGCAAAAGATTGCAGGATAGATAAAACTTTTTCGGTGGAATCAATGTATAAAAACATTGCCAGTCCTATTCCGAAGCATCTGAATAAATCTGTTAGTGTAGTTGTACCTTCTACATGTCCGTATGCCCAGAATTTTGTAGAAAGGAAAAAAAGTAAAGTCAGTCCGCCAAACCATACGACAAAGAAGATGATATTTTTAATGGTATCTTTTTTTAAGCGTACAATTCCCGATGGAAATATTTTTCTTATAACTACATATGCCAGAATAAACAGCTGAATTGCAAGCTGAATAACAGTATTCATATAAAAAAGAAACATTATTGAAAAATATATAAAAAACGCCCAATCCGGACGGACATTTTTATACTTGTCATCAGGTATTGCAGTTAAAGTTTTTTCAATCATGGGTGCTCCTGTTCATAATTAGTCTGTTTTTTGAGGAAGATTTATCCATTCACCGAACATTTTGTCGTACTTTTCCGGTTCAAACGGTACAAAACCACTCCAGTGATAAAAGGTTATTTCTCCGAAATATACTTTTCCGTTTATATCGTAAAAATCAACGCGTACATGCGGCATACCTTTGGACAAGATTTTTGACAGCCTTACCATCTCGTCAAACCCCTCAGGCTTTTTGATGGTTTTATCTGAATTTTTATGACCGTTTGTGAAATCCATATGATTAAACTCCATGTCATAAAAATCAAATCTTGTGTCTATACCGCGGTCTGTGGCTATAAACAAAGCCTTCGGCTCGCCGTCAAAGCAGAAAAATTTATAATCTTTTAATTCCGTACCGGATTCATCCACCATAAATTTTTCGGCAATGATCCTTGGTTTAACATTTTTATACGGCCATTCACGGTGAAGATAAAAATATTTTCTGTTGTAAAAATGCTTTAATTTCTTTTTTGCTTCATCAATATCCAGCGTGGATTTGTCTTTACAAATAACAAGGCCTCCTGAATCATGTGTGCATTTGAGCACAAACTGATCAGGTAGTTTGTCAAAATCTATATCCTCGACTTTGTCCCATACGCCTATGGTGGGAATAATATATTCCTCGCCGATCCTATCCGCTACATACTTTTTCACTTCATATTTGTCAACCATCTTTGTGTATTCAGGTTTCCTGTCATAAAGCTTAAGCCACTGAAGTTTTTCGTTGAAAGATTTTGGGTTTTTTAAATTTAATTTTTTTCCTATATGAATTTTGTAGCAGATCTCCAAATAAGGCCTATCCGGCATCCAGTTAAGAAAGCCGTGTCTCGCCAGATACATGAAACCCCGTTCAAAAATATTCATTTATTTGACCACCCCAACTAATCTCTGAAAAATAAATCTCTTGTGTAAACCTTGTCCTTGACGTCCTCAATCTCACTGTCAAAGCGGTTTACGACAATAACGTCGGATATTTTCTTAAATTCACCCAGGTCCTTTATTACGCGGCTGTTGAAAAACTTGTCCTCTTTCAGCACAGGCTCGTAAACAACGACTTCAATTCCTTTGGCTTTTATGCGTTTCATAACGCCCTGTATGGATGACTGTCGGAAATTATCCGAGTTTGATTTCATTGTAAGGCGGTAAATACCCACGATATTCGGATTTTTTTCAATAATCCTGTCAGCGATAAAATCCTTTCTCGTTACGTTTGCGTCAACGATTGCTCCGATGAGATTACTGGGTACATCCGCAAAATTCGCCCTCAGCTGTTTCGTGTCCTTGGGCAGGCAGTAGCCGCCGTAGCCGAAACTGGGGTTATTGTAGTGGTCGCCGATTCTCGGATCCAGACAAACGCCCTCAATGATCTGTTTTGTGTCAAGCCCTCTAAGCTCGGCATAGGTGTCCAGTTCGTTAAAATACGCCACACGCAGCGCAAGATATGTATTGGCAAACAGCTTGACTGCTTCCGCCTCAGTGGGCTTGGTAAACAATACGGGAACGTCCGTTTTTATGGCATTATCTTTTAGAAGTCCGGCAAATGTTTGTGCGTCCTGCGCCATATCGTCCGGCGCACCGACAATGATTCTGGACGGATACAGGTTATCATACAGAGCGTGCCCCTCACGCAGAAACTCCGGAGAAAACATAATTTTATCGCAATTATATTTTTTCCGGATATTCTCCGTGTAGCCAACGGGAACAGTGGATTTGATGACCATAACGGCTTGCGGATTGACCTTCATAACCAGCTCGATGACGCTTTCCACCGAAGATGTGTCAAAAAAATTGAGCTTTGTGTCATAGTTGGTGGGTGTGGAGATAACCACAAAATCCGCCTGACTGTATGCCGTTTCTCCGTCTGTGGTAGCGGTTAGGTTTAACTCTTTATTTTTTAGATAATCTTCTATTTCTTTATCCACAATAGGGGAATTGCCGCTGTTGATTATATCCACCTTTTCCTGTAGGATATCAACGGCAGTAACCTCATGGCTCTGTGCCAGCAGGACTGAAATCGAAAGTCCTACATATCCGGTGCCCGCAACCGCAATTTTCATTGTTTAACGCCTCCCTGAACATAAAAGGATTTGTACCATTTTGCGAATTCACCCAAGCCTTTTTCTATAGGTGTGCTTGGTTTGAAGTCAAAATCGTTCATAAGCTCTGTCACATCGGCGTAAGTCTGATAAACATCGCCGGGTTGCATGGGCAAAAACTCTTTTTTTGCAGGCTCAGTAATGACGCCTTCTTTTATCAGCGTTTTTTCAAGGACTTCTATATATGTCATCAGATCCTCGGGCTTATTGTTGCCGATATTATAAATTTTTGCGGGGTCATTACCCCGGGGCGGATTACAGAGCATATTTTCAACACCCTGAACAATGTCGTCAATATAAGTGAAATCGCGTTTCATATCGCCGTTATTGAATATCTGAATGGTCTCGCCCTTGATCATCTTGTTCGTAAAGCCAAAATACGCCATATCCGGTCGTCCGTAAGGTCCGTAAACCGTGAAAAAGCGCAGTCCCGTAGTGGGTATATTGTAAAGATGAGAATATGTAAAAGCCATTAGCTCGTCCGACTTTTTCGTGGCGGCATAGAGACTTATGGGATGTGACACGTCGTCGGTAACGGAAAAGGGCGTTTTTTCCTGCATACCGTAGACGGAGGAGGAAGAAGCATACAGCAGATGCTCCACCGGATTGTGTCTGCACGCCTCCAGTATATTAAAAAAGCCCACGATGTTTGACTCAATATAAGCGTCGGGATTTGTAATGGAGTATCTGACCCCTGCCTGCGCCGCGAGGTTTACGACGATATCCGGCTTGTGCTCGGTAAAGATCTGAAAAACAAGTGCCTTGTCGGCAATGCTGCCCTTAATAAAAGTGAAATGATCAAATTTATTCAGTATATTCAGGCGCGCTTCTTTAAGCTTTACGTCATAGTAATCGTTCATATTATCTATTCCCACAACCGCAGCGCCCTGCTCCATCAGCTTCTTTGCCAGGTGAAAACCTATGAAGCCTGCCGCTCCGGTTATGAAATACATTTTGGTGGGGTCCATTTTGTTGAATTTACTCATTCTTTTACCTCTGCTATTTCGTCAAATACTTTTTTCCATTTTTTACATATACTGTCCATTGAAAGCTCCTGACGTACGGAGGAAGCCTTTAGTCCCATTTCTTTTGCCTTTTGCGGATTTTCCGCCATGTAGCACATGGCTTTCGCCATAGCGTCCACATCTCCCACGGGAGTAAGAATACCGTTTTCATAGCTTTTTATGTACGCTCTTGCGCCTCCGGGGGGATGATCGGTCGATATGACCGGAAGCCCTAATGCCATAGCCTCCAGCATGGCGTTTGAAAGCCCTTCAAAATCCGAGGACATAACATACATTCCTGCGTCGGCAATCCGCTGGTGAACATCTTTGCAAAAGCCGCAGAGTTCGATCTTATCGGTCAGACCCAGTTTGTCAATATAATTTTCCATTGTTTTTCTCAAACCGCCGTCGCCGTATATCTCCAGCTTGTAATCGGGATGCGGCTTTGAAAACTGAGCGAATGCGTCAATAAGCAGTCTGTAATTTTTTTGTCCTGTTAATCTGCCGACTGCGCAAATCGTTTTTTTTCTTTCACCTTTGTATACGGGCAAAGAAATTTCATTTAACGGATTAGGTATGATTTCAGATTTTTTTTGTGATTTTACAGGATAACAATTTGCTGCTCCCTGAGTTTGAAATACTATTTTTTTACAGCTTGATAAGACTGAAAATTTCTTCAGCAAAGAAAGCTCTATATAATCTTTGTTTAAAGGTTCGAATTTAACGTCAGGATTAGCCCGTTCGGAAAACATAAATTTAACATTTAATCCGATAGATGCCATAAGCGAATAGAGATTTTGTTTTCTTAAAAACGAAACAAATACCGCGTCAGGCTCTTTTTTATACCAGTTTCTGATAAATTTTATCTGATTTAAAGCGTCATTATCCTTCACATTCTCTCGTTTAATCAGTTTTATTGAAGGGTCAAGCGCATACACGCATTTATCTGAGCGAAGCATCAGGATTGTAACCTGGTAATCCTGTTTTATCAGATAGTTTGAAATGATACTGATAACTCTTTCAGCGCCGCCTCCGGAAAGATTATTTACAATAAAAAAAATTCTCTTTTTCATTTTTGTTCCACCGTCAAATAATACTATTTTTTTATCGCTTTCTTTACCCATAGGGGAATCTTTGCTTTTATCTTAGCAAGAAGTATTTTGCTTCCCTGTTGATTTATAAAATAACTGTCAAGAGCAATAAATCCTTTAGTTTTATAACATTCCATTATTTTATCGCGGTTGCCTTTCGGTACGCTGGGTTCATATAGTTGCTTGTTTTCTTCCGATATTTTCTCAAACGTGCTGGGGTATAGGCTCATTTCTTTTCCATAGTGTTCAAGAAGATATTTACCCTTTTGCGTGTTCGTCAGGATACAGCTGATTCCCTTGTCGGCGTCAAACTCCCGGTGATTCCCATCGAAAAGTTCAGGATGCTGCTTTTTTATTCCCCAAAAATCACCTATGGTTATATCGCCGGCTCTTTCTCCGGCGGCGTATTTGCAGCGGTAACAGCAGTCTCGGTATGTGTTGCACTGCAGAAAATAGGTGTAATAGGAGCTTTCTCCGTACTGGATATATTTCACTTTGTCTTTTCCGCCGGATTCACACAAGATGCGGGAAACAAAGGTCAGACCTCTTTTTTTGTCACGAAATACAAAGTCTTTGACTTTGCCGTATTTATTGGAAATCATATCCAAATAATCCCAGAACATTTTTCTGCCGGGAACGCCGTGACAGATCAGGTCAATCGTGAACAAATTTTCATATTCTTTTCCCAGATAAGAATAAATCGCCGCCACCTGACATGGTGTTCCTGAAAAAAGAACCTTTTTCTCCTCATTCAGCAGTGTTTTTACCGTACTGAAAATTTCAGAAGTATCGCTCTGCACATATTTTGAGCCCAACAGCTTTTTCAAATCACGGAGATCATCAACCACTATATGATGCGGTATGAGTTTCCCGTGGATATTTTCCAGAGCACAGCCGATAACCGTTCCGCCTTGTTTTATAAATTCCGTAGCAACACAAGCGAAAACGCCTCCGGACGCGGATTCCATAACATCGGTATTTTTTGAAACGGCGGCGAAGGAAGATTGCGGTTTGTTCAGATTGGTATCATTCTGATAAGCGCACACCTCGACGCACTTTTTGCAGCCTACGCATTTGTCGCTGTCAATAACCGGATATTCAAATCCGTATTCGTCGGTTTTCATCGTGATGGCGTTGGCGCCGCAGACGGCTTTACATGCCGCGCATCCGCAGCAGTATTCCTTTTTCTCAACAAGTACGGGCGTGGTCATAATCTGTTTTCAGCCCTCCAGCATATTCTTAAGTATATTGATGGATTCAACGCGTTTTTCAGCGATAATCTCGTTGGCTTTTGTAAAATCTATTTTGCTGTTTATAAAGCTGTAATCCTCATAGGAGTTCAGAACTCTGTTCGTAAGTCCGGTGAGTTCCAATATGCTCTGGTTGCGTGTTTTTGTTTCACCGGGGAGTATGTCTATAAACTGCGTATTGAAATTGATTGCAAATGCCGTACCGTGAAAAGAGTCGGTAATCATATATTCCGCGTTTTTTATGTAGGATAAAAAGCCGCTGATATCCGGAAGATATACCGCTTTTCCGGATTTGAATATTCTGTGGAAAAGGGGAGTAAGCCGGATGAGCTTAAGTCCCGCCTTTTGAGCAAAACTCTTGGCATAGCTGTCCATTTGAGGATTGCTGTGAAGCTGGTATAAAAGCACATATCTGTCACGGATTTCCTCTTTGATCAGCTTGCTCCACTGGTTTTTGTCAAGCAGCAGGGTCGGGTCAAGCACCTGTCTTACGTTATTTATTCCAATATTCTGTATAAGCTGTGCCGCGCTTTTTTCACGCACAGTTAAAAAGTCATAAGCATCAAGATATTTTTTTATTTTATTTGTGTTTTTATCGTTTATATCTGTTTTTCCGAAACTTGCCGCATAAGCGATTTTTTTCTTTCCTTTCGGCGCAAAGTCAAGAAAATACGCGCCGTCGGTTTCATCGTTTCCTATGGCGCCCCATACCTGATCGGAACCGGTGCAATACATATCAGCGGCTGGGGGATCTTGTTTGAGCTCCTTAAGGGAAGCGTATCTTCTGCCGCTTTCGCAGAGTAATTCCTTTCTGTATTTTTCAAATGCCCTGCCCATTCTGATATATTCCGGCGCCTGAATGGATTTGTAAATTAGACGTGTCAGGACGTTTTTATTCCATGCGGATCTTTTTACCAGGGTATCGGCAATGTTCTTATAATCCTCGTCTTCACGTATATAGTCAATAATTTCACAGTCAAAGCCAAGAGATTTTATTGCGCTTTGCAGCGCGTATGCCTGCAGAACAGAGCCGTAGTTTGATACGGCGTGACGTGTGATGATCGCAACCTTTTTGCTTTTGTCAGCCATAACTACTTGCTCCTCGATATTTTAATAAGTTTTGTCGGATATAAAAATATTTCCAAAAACCTTGTCTTTTCCATTATGAACGCGGCAATTGCCGGACCGATAAAGGTTGCGATAAGGCCTGCCGGAATATGAATGTACCAGGCAGTGATTCCCAGTTTAACAAGTACGATTCTAACGCCTGCAGCAAAAATCGTGTGCATTAGATATATGGGAAGATTATATTTTATCAAAAACTTAGTAACTATGTCTGTTTTTATATTGCTGTTTGAAAACAGCGTAGAAATACTTAGGACAGCGATAACGCCTAAGATAAAAGCAAAAGCCTTATTATCCGTTAAGGAAAAATGATACCACACTGCGCTTAACGCCAGAAAAACAATTAGCCCTGCCGCACCGCAAATCAGAAACTTTTTATCCGCCTTGTACTCAAATGTGACAAGCGTCATGCCAAGTACAAACCATATGGAATAATTCATTATACCGGTTACAAAGTACGGCAGCTCCATTTCGGACAAAAGACCGGTTATCATTATAATTTTCAAAATCAAAGAGACGCCGAGGACAATGCTCACTGCTTTTTTTGATTGAAACGGAGGGATAATCAGAAACAAAAAGAAAAGCACATATAAATACCAATAAGGCGCTGTAGGCTCAATAAAAAGTGTGTAAAGCAAACCGCCCGTTTTCGTATTTACGGAATCTCCGGCAAGCATTTTCATCAGCACGGTGATCGTTGTAAACGTCAGATAGGGAATACCCAGAGCAATCAACTTTTTAAAAACAAACGGACCGTATTTATAATGATTGCCTTGTTTTATGGAAAAAACATACAGCAGACCGCTGCAAAGGAAGAATAATTGAACATGGAAAGTGTAAATGGTTTCCTTAAACCATTCCGTAAAGCTGTTATATGGCAGAATATTGCTTGCGTCCATACTCATAATAAAATGTCCCAATACAACCAGAACACATGCAAGGGCTTTGATTTTGTCAATATAATCTAAACGGCTGATGGTCTTGTTCATAATCAATCCTCCCAAAAGACTGATTTACTTATTAATCTGCGCGGCGATATCCGCATCAACGATCTCCTCGCCGGTTTTGTCCTTAAGCTGCTGTCTTGATATGTCCGAAAGACCATCGTTTACGACGGCGTTCATATCGCAGGTGGACAACTTGTCCAGTTCTTCTTTTGTCACCTTACCGTCACGTAGGTCACGGCAGATCTTGTTTTCGTACATGGAATATTTCTGCTCTTTGAAAAAGCGCAGAAATTTATGTTTGATCACCCATGTGGCGGGTTTTTGAATGTATTTGTGCATAGCGGGAGATACGGAGCCGATCATCCAGCACTGTCTGTCGCAGTGACGTACCTTTTCTCTGACCTTGTCCGCTTGCGCGCTGTTCCAGAGGGTATCCCAATCGGTTTCGTTCAGGTTGCCCATAACCTCTTTTTCCTTTGTTCCGTTGCAGGGCATAACGTCACCATAGGGGTCAATGAAGAAGGTGTCAAATGCCATATCGCAGGGGAGCAGTCTTTTCTGTCCGTATATGTAGTTGATAAGTCCGTGGTTAAAATAAGCCCTAAACCATTTTTTCGGCGAATTGGATTTTAGCAGCTCGTTAATGAGCTTTTCAAATTCCTTAGCCACCATAGGTCTGTCTTTGATAATGTTCTTTGCCTCCACAAAGTAAAAGGAGTTGTGCAGTGAAGCGGTGGCAAATTCCATATTCAGCTCATCGCTGAGCTTGTAAAGAGGCACAAGGTCCTTGGCGTTGGCATCCTGTACAGTCATGCCGAAACCTACGTCGGGATGCTTCAATTCAACCAGTTTTTTGAGGGTGGTGTAGCCTTTGTTAAAGCCGTCGTCCAGACCGCGGATCGCGTTGTTTGTTTCCTCCAGACCCTCAATGGAAATTCTTATACCCACATTCGGGAACTCGTTGCAAAGGTCGATGATCCTGTCCGTGAAAAAGCCGTTTGTGGAGATGACGATTCTGTCGCTTTTTTTGTAAAGCTCCCGGACGATATCCTTCAGATCCTCACGAATAAAGGGCTCTCCGCCGGTGATGTTTGTGAAATACATGGGCGGCAGTTTCCTGATGGTTTCAACAGTGATTTCCTCTTCCGGTTTGGACGGCTTTTTATACCTGTTGCACATATTGCATCTGGCATTGCAGCGGTATGTAACAATGACTGTTCCGTTTAATTTTTTAGACATGAAGTTGATTTTCCCTTCTTAATTGCTGTGAATATATTTCCAACAGCTTGTCGGTATATTTTTCAATGGTGTTTTGGCTGTACTCAATACATTTATCACTCATAACCGTTGTGACGTCAGGATCATTATAAAGAGTCTGTATGGCGTTTTTCAGACTTGCCTTATTGCCTGACTCAAATATAAGTCCGGTCTCACCGGGGGCAATAAGCTCCGGTGTCCCGCCTATATTGGCGCCGATTACCGCCGTCCCCAGAGAAAGAGATTCGATGATTGACATAGAGCAGTTTTCATAACATTCCGACGGGCTGACGGAGAACATTGCGTTTCTGATGAGTGCTTTTAATTCGTCGCCGGATTTGAATCCGACGGCATCAATGTTTTTCACATCACGGCACAAATCTTCCAGAGGACCTGTGCCGGCAAAAACAAAATGTATATTCTCAAGTTCCCTGCAGACATCAATCAGCGTATGAACGCCTTTTTCCTTACTGAGTCTGCCGAAATAAAGCACATACTTTTTACTTGTGTCTTTTTTGGGGAGATTTATCTGCTTTTCGCAGAAATTGTGCATAACAACAGTTCTTGATTTTTCTATTCCGGCTCGTGTTATCGTGTCCGCCATAAACTGACTCGGGCAAATAAAACAGTCAATTAGGTTATATGTATTTCTGCCATGGTAGTAATACGATTCGGCAGCCGCTATTACGCTTTTCATCGTCGAGTTATGCAGGCATTTGTTTTTGATACAGTTGATATATCTGCCGTCCAGGCATTTATCGCAGGTGCTTTCCTGTTCCTCGATATACATTTTGTGGTTCGGACAAGCCATCTGAACATCATGCACTGTTTGAACAATGGGAATGTTATATTTCTTTATTTCATAAATAATTGACGGTGTAAGCTGAAAATTTATATTGTTCAGATGAACAATATCAGGTTTGAAATCGTTTATTACTTTACCTATTTTTTCACGAGCCTCTCCGGAATAAATCGTTTTAAGAGAAAGTTTGATTTTCTTTAATCCTCCGGAATTGTGAAAATCCATATTTTCAGTATAGCAGTCAGCGGAATTCCCCACGCATCTGTTCGGGTGCTCCATTCCGAAGTATTCAACTTCATGTCCCAGAGAGGTAAGGTATTCGCCTAATTTAAACATATAAGTTTCAGAACCGCCGTTAGGATACAGAAACTTATTTACCATTAAAATTTTCATCTTTCACCCTTATAAAGCTGAACTGTACGGTCGATAATATCGTCCCAGTTGAATGTATTGCAGATAAAGTCAGCAACGCCCTGCCTGTATTTATCTGCAATATCTTTGTTATTCAAAAGCATCTGCAGCTTATCCTGCAGGTCTTTTTCATTTCCTTTTTTAAATGTTGCTGCCATATTTCCACATACTTCCGTGCATTCCGGTATGTCGGAAGTCAGG
Organism: Eubacterium sp.; assembly: GCA_017886765.1. Taxonomy (GTDB): domain Bacteria; phylum Bacillota; class Clostridia; order Oscillospirales; family Acutalibacteraceae; genus Eubacterium_R. The sequence goes on along the minus strand of JAGHJI010000064.1, from coordinate 52,395 downwards.
CAACAGTTGCCGTAACTCATTGCCTCCAGCAGACTCAGAGGCATACCCTCCAGGTCACTGGGCAGGCAATAAATATAAGCGTTAGAATAAAGCTCCTCAAGGATTTCTCCCTGTACAAATCCGGTGAAGATGATCCTTTCATCCTCTTTCGCAAGCGCCTTGATTTCGTTCATATATTCGCTTGTATGGCTGGAGCCTCCTGCGATGACAAGCTTTTTGTCGGTATCAAGGCATTTGTAGGCGTTTATCAGATAATGCGCGCCCTTTTCTGGTACGATCCTGCCGAGATACAGAATGTAACCGTCTTTTTCTATACCGAATTTATCCTTGAGAAGGGCGTCGCTTTTTATTTCCGATCTTTCCACGCCGTTAGGAATATAAACCGTTTTTCTGCCGTATGTATCCAGAAAGTATTTCTGCACGTTTTTTGAAAGCACGATGATTTCATCGGCGTATTTAGCTGACGTTTTTTCCCCGAATTTAAGAAAACGGGTGGCGAAGCCGCCCCATTTTGCTCTTTGCCAGTCAAGGCCGTGGATGGTGACAATCACTCTTTTCCCGAAAAGTTTAGGCAGCGGGCACATAGACGCCGGGCCCTCTGCGTGAAAGTGCACAACATCATAATTGCTAAAACACGCCCTGACCGCCGCCAGAAAGCTGTATACAACGGCGTTAAGTTTGCTGCTTTCAAAAGTAAAAACGGTTTTGAGCTTCACGCCGTTGTATTCTTTCAGATTTATGTTGCTTTCAAATTCTCTGCCGGAAACATGGTGCCCTTTGCGGTTGTATGCCACCACGGTATGCCCTCTTTTTACAAGACCGGACGAGAGTTTGTCCACTACGATCTCAATTCCGCCTTCCCGTGAGGGTATCCTTTTGTGGCCTATCATTGCAATTTTCATTTTGTCACCAATGTATTGTATTTAATAAAAAAAGTTTGTCTATTCCGCGCCCTTGTGTGTTAGAACAACGCCCACTGTCTTAAATAATATTTTTATATCGAGCCACAGTGACCAGTTGTCAATATACTCACAGTCGAGTTTTACGACTTCTTCAAAATTCTGAATATTTGATCTGCCGGATACCTGCCAAAGACCGGTGATTCCGGGGTTAAGGGAAAGCCTTCTCTTATGATGACTTTCATATTTTTCAAATTCGTCAATGGTTGGCGGACGGGTGCCTACAAGGCTCATATCACCCTTAAGCACATTCCAGAACTGGGGCAGTTCGTCAATGCTGGTTTTGCGAATGAACTTACCGACCTTCGTAATTCTGGGGTCGTTGTCCATCTTGAACATAAAACCGTTCATTTTGTTTTGCTCCATCAGTGCCTTTTTGCGCTCTTCAGCATCGACATACATGGAACGAAGTTTGTAAATGTTAAAGACTCTGCCGTTTCTTCCGATCCTTTGCTGTTTGAAAATCAGCGGACCGGGGGACTCCAATAAAAGTGGAATTGCCGTTATCAGTATAATGGGCAGGGAAACGATGCTGCCGACCAGTCCGCCGATAAAATCAATGATTCGCTTTATCGTCAGCTGCGTCGGATTATGTACCGCGGGTGAAAATATTGCCATGGGTATGTCCGCTTTCACGTCGCATTTCAGATTGTTAAACTTACTTTCTTCAAGTATTTTCTCAAGCGATGGGACATTTACGTTAACAACAATTCCCATATCCTCCAGCTCTTCTATGTACTGCGCAACGTCATGCTCGTTGCCGGCAGGAAGATTAATATAGACTTCATCAAGTGAAGCGGTACGGATCCATCCCATTAGATTGTCTTTATTTGCGACTACCGGGACACCGTCCACATCGTTAATGATCTCAAGTGTTTGTGTAGCGGTTGATCCGTTTGCGTACGTGAATTTATTGGGCTTTTTATACGCTCCGCCTTCATACACTGTGTCAAGAAGCGCTACAGCCTTTACGTTTTTTGTCCAGTCTGTTTTGAGCTTAGGTATTAAATCATTTGCCTTTTCCACAGTGGAGATAACGCCTGTAATCGTTGCAATTTTACTTTTGGAAAACTTTTTCAGCATGATTTTTTTATAAATATACCTGCCTAAAAGTGAAAATGCGCAATAGGTGAAAAAACTGCTTATATAAAGATAACGCGAATGGAGGATATCATTTTTAGTCAGCAGCAACAATACAGACAAAAGAGCGTAGGTTATCAGACAGTTTCTCAGCGTTGCCGATATTTCCATGGGTTTACTGCGCTTGTGCAGATTTACCGGATAATAAAAACAAAAAAAGACGATGAGATAGGAAAACAGCACAACAATACAGTATTCCACCCAACTGTCACGGCTGTATTCAAGAATTTTGGGGATAAACTGCGTGAAAAAAACATAACTGCTTAAATTGGCAAATAGGATTGAAAATAATCCCACAAAAAATTCAGAGTGTTTCTGCATTCTGTTGCGTTTGTCCATCCTTAAAACACCTGCTTATTTATATCTGTTGTAATAGTTGTTATATCCATAACTGTAATTATAGTTATAGTTGTAGTAATAATTGTACTTCGAGCGGTTGTATCTCCTCTTATAATAAGAGCTGTAACGCTTTCCGGAAGCGTTTGCGTCGTTCATAATGAACCCAACGATCGGCGCCCCGATATGCTTAAGTGAATTTACAGTCGTCCTTACATCCTGTAAATCAGTGGTTTCAAGCTTTACAACGATGATGTATCCCGTTGCCTTTGAGGCGAATGCTGTTGAATCCGTCACAAGATTGACCGGAGGTGTGTCAATCAGTACACAGTCGTATCTTTCCTTAACGAATTCAAGGAGCTGGTCCATCCTTGCGGAGGCCAGAAGTTCTGCCGGATTCGGTGGGATTTTACCTGCGGTCAGGATGGAAAGATTTTCAATATCCGTTTTTGATACGGTGATACTGTCTGTAAGACCTGCCAGGATTTCAGAAAGACCGTTTTTTACCGGTATGGAAAACATACGGTGAACGGTGGGATTGCGCATGTCCGCGTCTATAAGCAGCGTTCTTTTCCCCATCTGGGAAAAGGAGATCGCCATATTGATAGCGTTTATGGACTTGCCGTTATTTGCCGTAGGGCTTGAAACAACAAAAACGGGGCATTTTTCACCCTGCTGGGTAAAAAGCAAATTTGTCCTTATGGAATTATAGGCTTCTTTTACAACGAAAGGAGAGTCGGCACAGAGAATCTTTTTCTGGTCATCTCTGGTAAAGCTTGCCGCTTTTGCATCCTTTTTGTTTTTCTTTGTGATTCTTTTATTTGAGAATGCCATTATTTTGCGCCCTCCTTTTCTTTGCCTATGTTTTCAATAGACGGTTTCGGCGGCTCAATATTTTGCTCCGTTTTGGATTTCTCTGTTACAGGAACGAGCCTTGGTATGGTTCCGAGAATTGGAATATCGAATTCTCTTTCCAGATCCTTTTCGTCAGTAATGCTTGTATCAAACAGTTCTTTAACAAAGAAGAAAACAAAGGAAACGGCAAAACTGAAAAGCAGTCCGATCAGTATGTTTTTCTGAAGATTCGGCGATGACGGCGAATCGGGAACGGATGCATAGTCGATAACCTCAACGCCGCCGACCTTGAGTATTCTTACGATCTCATCAGGGCATGTATTTGCAATCGCATTTGCAACATCTGCCGCAAGCTGAGGGTCAGTGCTGGTTACGTTTACCTGAAAAGCCAGGGTTTCCTCGATCTGTGAACTGGACATCATTGACTGTATTTGCTCGGGAGTAATTCCGTTATCAAGCCGGTCGGCAACCTTCTGTGCAAAGGTGTCGCTGTTTACAACAACGAGATATGTGTTTACAAGCTGTTTGGACGCCTCAATCTCACTGGATGAAATGGAGCTGCTTGAGGCTACTCTGTTATCACTGCTGCTGTAAACGTGCATTTTTATTGTTGCGGTATACTTCGGCTCAATAAAAAAGTTTGTAATACATCCTGCCAGCACAGCGCCTATTAAGGAGATGATTACTATGAAAATTATTTTTTTCTTTAACATAGAAAATACTTTTCTTAAATCTATGCTAATTTCTCTGTTTTCTTCCATAATTTCCTCCGTATGTTGATAAATTAAGATACAAAAATATTATAGCAGTTAGCATATAATATGTCAACTTTAACATATATATAATATTATATATTTATTTATTTATTAAAGCATGGCTGTTTATTTGGATAGAATGCGGTGTATTCAGAATGTATCAGAATTCTATACGGTAATAAAAAATAATGGTTCTATTCATATAATTTTTCTGAAAGCTTTTTTGTAAACGTGATATGGAGTTTAGCTCTTTTAAAAATCATTCATTTCATCAACTCTCTTACAGTGCCAGTGCGGAAAAGGCAAAATAATTATTAGCCTATATTTATTTGATAATAATTTGATTTTGTAATTCAATATACATCATACATCATTATAAACGAATTGTTTATAAATTTCAACGATATCGTATTAATATTTCAGAGTTTTGTTTATATAATTAAACAAAGGGGTGATAAAGTGAATGAAGACAAAAAGCTGAATTTAGATATCGGCAAGCGTATTTATGAACGAAGAAGACAAGCCGGAATCACCCAGGAAAGACTTGCGGAACTGGCAGATACCACGCCGCAGGCAATATCAAATTATGAGCGTGGGGAACGTGAATTAAGAGCGAAAACAATAATTAGATTAGCCGCCGCGCTAAATACAACCGCAGATTTTCTGCTGACCGGCAAAAGCAATTCTCTTGCCGGAATGAATGTTTCAAAGCTTGAGAGTCTCAATCCCCGGGATATACAGACGGTCAATGATATTGTGGAAAAATGTGTTGAGTTGGCAAAAAAATAAAGCTGTCACAAAGTATGTGCGACAGCTTTATTTTTATAATTTATAGTCGATTGCAACAGAAGTTTCCTGCACGCTGTGAATGTATTTTTTTACAACATCACAGTGGTAGGGGTCATTTTGATAATGATTCAGCGCCTCTTCGTCATCAAATGTGGTTTCCAGAACAATATCATAGGAACGGGGAGAATGCAGAAAATCTATGCCTACCTGAATACTCCTCAGCATCGGCACCTTGCCGTCCATTGACCTGAACACTTCAGCCGCTTTTTCACAGCTTTTGGGGCTGTTGTCTTTGAGCTTGAAACATACAATGTGTTTTATCATACTATCACCTCATTATAGTGAAAAATGCCGACATTTGTCGGCATTTTTACTTTTTGTTTAAGTTAAATGTTATTTTGCGATATCGCTTACTCTGGACTCCCTAATGATGTTCACTTTGATCTGTCCGGGATATTCCATTTCATCTTCGATCTTCTTGGCGATTTCATGCGCGATATAAGGCATTCTGCTGTCGTCAATCACGTTGGGTTTAACCATGACTCTGACTTCACGTCCCGCCTGAATTGCATAAGCGCGCTCTACGCCGTCAAAGCTTGTGGATATTTCCTCAAGCTGCTGTAAACGCTTGATATAGTTTTCAATATTTTCTCTTCTCGCGCCCGGCCTTGCGGCGGAAACCGCGTCGGCAGCCTGAACAAGACAAGCTACCACTGTTTTGCATTCAATTTCACCGTGATGGGCGGCGATTGCGTGGATTACGCCTTCGCTCTCCTTATACTTTCTCGCATACTCTACACCGAGCTGGATATGCGAGCCTTCCATTTCGTGGTCAAGCGCTTTACCGATATCATGAAGAAGTCCGGCACGTCTTGCCTGCTTTTCGTCGGCGCCCAACTCAGCAGCCATAAGACCTGCTATGTATGAGACCTCCAGGCTGTGCTTAAGCACACTCTGACCGTATGACGTACGGTATTTTAATTTACCGAGAAGTTTGACAAGCTCGGGATGAATATGACCGCAGTTTGCTGAAAGAACAGCCTTTTCACCCTCCTGCTTAATGGTGTCGTTAACTTCTTTTTTACTTTTTTCAAAGCACTCTTCAATCTTGGTGGGATGGATTCTTCCGTCCTGAATCAGTCTTTCAAGCGTGAGGCGGGCGATCTCCCTTCTGACAGGGTCAAAGGAACTGATTGTAATCGCCTCCGGCGTGTCGTCAATAATCAGTTCAACACCGGTAATCGTTTCAATAGAGCGGATGTTTCTGCCCTCTCTGCCTATGATTCGGCCTTTCATTTCATCATTTGGAAGAGCAACCACGGAAACTGTGGTTTCAGCGGTGTGATCCGCCGCGCAGCGCTGAATTGCGGTACTGATAATTTCCTTTGCCAGAACTTCGCTCTGGTCACGGACCATCTGTTCGTACTCAAGGATACGCTTGCTTTTCTCTGTATCAAGTTCCTCACTGAGCGTTGCAAGGAGCTGTTCCTTGGCTTCCTCCTGGGTGAGTCCTGATATGCGCTCCAGCATATCAAACTGGCTTTTCTTAATGCCGTCAATCTCGAGTAGTTTTTCATCAAGCTTTTTTTGCTTTTCGCTTAAAGCGTTCGTTTTTTGTTCAATGGAATCCGCACGTTTATCAAGATATTCTTCTCTCTGATTTAATCGTGTCTCCTGTCTCTGAACTTCACTTCTTCTCTCTCGGATATCTTTATCGGCATCCGAACGGAGCTTGTGAATTTCATCCTTCGCTTCCACAAGACGGGCCTTTTTTGTAGCCTCAGCCTCTGACAAAGCGTTGTTGATTATTTTTGTCGCCTCCTGCGTTGCGGAGCCGATAGCTTTTTCGCTTGTTCTTCTGCGGTGTTCGCCGCCGAGAACAAAGCCGATTATACCAAAAATAACGGCACATACTATGCCGACAACAATCGGAATGATTGTACTACTCATACGTCAACAGCACCTCCTTCTGTTTAAAATTCTCGAAATTTACCATTCAGAAAAGGTACAGTTTAAATGCAATTTTGGAAAATTTTACATATTTATACAGGAAAAAGTGTAACTATATGTAAAACATCTATAATAATATACACCTATATCTTGTATCTGTCAAGTTTTTTAAAAACAAAGCGAAATTAAACTTTTACCAGTTGACAATAACAGTAAGGGGTGTTAAAATATTATAAACATAAAATTGATGATAAGGACATGATTTGCTTTTACAGCTTGCAGAGAGCGCGCGGACGGTGCAAGCGCGCAGTATGAAAAGCAGATTACCGCCTTTGAGAGCCTGTAGGAAATGACAGGACGCCGCCCGCGTTAAAAGGCAATGAGTGATACTGTTTTCAGTATAATTCAGGTGGGACCGTGGATTTTATTCACCCTGATTTTTCAGGGTGATTTTTTTATTTTTATGGAGGTAATATAAAATGATTAAGATTATTTTAAAAGACGGTACGGTCAGAGAATATGAAGTACCGGTCACAGCCGCTGATATAACGAAGGATATCTCAATGGGTCTTTACAGAAATGCATGCTGCTGCAGAATAAACGGGGAGGTAAAGGACCTGAGAACCGTTGTGGACAGCGACTGCGATTTTGAAGTTCTTACATTCGACAATGAGGACGGAAAAAAGACTTTTAACCATACAGCGTCACATATTATGGCGCAGGCGGTAAAAAGACTTTATCCGGACGCAAAGCTGACAATCGGTCCAGCTATTGAAAACGGATTTTATTATGATTTCGATGTTGACGAGCCGTTTACTCCGGAAAATCTCGAAGCCATTGAAAAGGAAATGAAAAAAATCGTAAAAGAGGCTCCGGAAATCGAAAGATTTGAGCTTCCTCCTGCTGACGCCATTAAACTTATGGAGGAAAAGGGCGAGCCGTATAAGGTTGAGCTTATTCAGGAGCATGCGGAAAAGGGCGAGCCCATCAGCTTCTATAAGCAGGGAGAGTTTACCGAGCTTTGCGCCGGTCCTCACCTTATGGATATGAAGGTCGTAAAAGCGTTTAAACTGACGAACTGCACGGGCGCTTACTGGCGCGGCGATTCCAAAAACAAGATGCTCTGCCGTGTTTACGGTACCGCTTTCCCCAAAGCGTCCATGCTGGAAGAGCATTTGCAGGCGCTTGAGGAGGCAAAAAAACGCGACCATAACAAGCTCGGCAGAGAGCTTGAATTGTTCACAACAGTTGACTATATCGGTCAGGGACTGCCGATCATGCTGCCCAAAGGAACAAAGATCATCCAGATTCTGCAGCGCTGGGTGGAGGATGAGGAAGCAAAGAGAGGTTGGCAGCTTACTAAAACTCCTCTTATGGCTAAATCTGACTTATATAAGATATCCGGACACTGGGATCATTATAAGGAAGGAATGTTTGTTTTAGGCGACGAGGAAAAGGATAAGGAAGTTTTCGCACTTCGTCCTATGACCTGCCCGTTCCAGTACCAGGCATACCTTAATAAGCCGCGTTCATACCGTGATCTGCCGCTCAGATATGACGAAACCTCGACTTTGTTCAGAAATGAGGCCAGCGGTGAAATGCACGGACTTATACGTGTCCGTCAGTTTACAATTTCAGAAGGTCATCTTATGTGTACTCCGGAACAGCTTGAGGACGAATTTAGAGGCTGCATGGAGCTTTGCGAATATATGCTGAAAACACTGGGACTTTATGAGGATGTAACTTTCAGATTCAGTCAATGGGATCCGAATAACCGCGAAAAATATATCGGAACTGAAGAACAGTGGGACGAGGCGCAGAGCGCTATGAAAAACATTCTTGACGATCTTGGACTTGAATATAAGATCGGTATCGGCGAGGCCGCGTTCTACGGACCGAAACTTGATATACAGATTAAAAACGTTTTTGGGAAAGAAGATACGCTTATCACAATCCAGATTGACCAGATGCTCGCTGAAAAATTCGGTATGGAATACGTTGACCGTGACGGTGTGAAGAAAAATCCCTATATCATTCACAGAACATCCATCGGCTGTTATGAAAGGACGCTTGCCCTTCTTATTGAAAAGTATGCCGGCGCATTCCCGACTTGGCTTGCTCCGGTTCAGGTCAAGCTGCTGCCCATCGCCGACAGGCATCTTGATTATCTGAACGAGGTCAAAAAAGCACTGGAGGCAAAGGGTATCCGCTGTGAAATCGATGACAGGTCGGAGAAAATCGGATTTAAGATTAGAAGCGCGCAGCTTGAAAAGATTCCTTATATGCTTCTTGCAGGGGATAAGGATATTGAAAACGGCACAATCTCTGTGCGTTCCAGAAAGAATGGTGACGAGGGTGCCACGACCACAGACGAATTCTTAGCAAGAATCCTGGAGGAAATCGAAACCAAAGCGCTTTGATTTAATACAACCAAAAAGGAGCGGCTATTTACCGCTCCTTTCAGCGTGTAGAAAAAGTCCAAGAATAGATTTCTACACGCTGTTAGACTGCGAGAAATGGAGATGAATTTCGTTTTCTTGCGAACGGGTGCTGTACGACGGTATCGCCCCTGAGCAAAAAACGAAAAACGCCCAACAGCGGTAAGGATTCGATATCCTTACCGCTGTTTTTTGTTGCACTCCCTCCGCCAAAACGGGACGGCGGGGACACCGTCCCCTACAAAAAATGCATACTACGCTTATTTGTTTTGGCGTGGTTCAGCCCATTTTATCGACGGTCTGAAAGGAGCGGTTGTTTATCGCTCCTTTTGTTCGCCTATTTCCAGTTTTTCAAGGGGGATGATACCCAGATTTGACAAATATTTTTTCGCGTCGTTATAGATCTTTTTATTCTGGAAAACCTCGGGTGAATGGGCATCGAATCCGATTATGACATCATTGCCCACTTTTGACACGATTTCCCAGAAACGCTTGTCGGGATAATTTCTTTTTTGCGCGTAGCCCAGCAGATTGAACTCCACGGGGTAGTCCAGCTTTTTGATTTCCTGGCAGAAATAAGTCATTTTTTCCGTATACACTTCGTCAGGTCCTGTGTAATTAAATAAGTCCGGGTGGGCAATATATAAAAACATACCTGTTTTGAGTCCGTCCAGCGCCTGTTCAATATATTTGTCAAAGGCTTGGGCGTTATTGCTGGGTATTCCGCAGTAATGGGAGTGCGGTTCGTATTCATTGTCGGTAAAATGCTGACCGAGTATCAGATATTCGTAACCGTATTTTTTCAGATACGCAATGGTCTTATCTATAATATCCGGCAGATACTCGATTTCATATCCCAAATGAATTTTAATTTTATCTTTGTATTCCTCGCGCAGAAGGTTTATGGAATTGACGTAATCCGGCACATCCTCGGGAAACATTCTGTATGTGGAATAATAGTTATCCACAGGAAAAAGCATCGGGGCATGGTCTGAAAAGCCCAGCTCCGTAATACCCGCTTTAATCGCTTTATTTACATAATCCCTGTCCTTGCCGAAAGCGTGGCGGCATCTGGTTGTATGCGTATGATAATTTCTCATGATTTTATTATAACACTCCGTAAAATTTTATCAAGTTTATAATATTGTTTGACAAATAGCCTGCGCATATTCATATTGCATAATCTGCCGGTAAAGGCAAATACTTTTATCAGTAATTTTTTTAGAAAGCAGGGATAGTATGACGGATAAAACAGGTGCGGACGGAGATACGGTAAAGCTCCTTAAAGAATGTGACGCCGGTATAAAAATGGGCGTGTCCGCCATTGACGACGTAATCGACAACGTGAAAAACGTTGATTTCAGAAATCTTCTTCATAACTGTAAAAGCCAGCATGAAAAGCTGAAAAATGAAATTCTCGTTCTTCTCAGCGAGCATAATGACGACGGTAAAAATCCAAATCCGATGGCAAAGGGTATGAGCTGGGTAAAAACGAATATGAAAATGGCTTTTGACGGTGATGACAGCACGATAGCCGATCTGATCACTGACGGATGCAATATGGGCGTAAAGTCGCTGAGCAGGTACCTTAATCAGTATAAAAGCGCTGACCATAAGTCGAGAGATATAACGGGCAGACTTGTACGCATTGAAGATAAACTTGCAGAGGATGTAAGACAGTTTTTGTAAGAAAAATAAGATTTACCGTATGAAATATGTTAAGAATGTGATTTGCGCTTAAGCGCGGATGTTACCATCTTTTGAATCGCAAAAGACGGTAACCGAGAAAACGACCAAAGGGGAGGCGCAGGCTTATTCCCCTTTGGAAACCTCTTTTTGCACGCAATAACGCAGCATGTTACCGTAGGGGCGATTACCAATCGCCCGAATATATGGGTTTGCGCCGCGCGCACAACGCGCACAGCGGCGCAGGGTGCGTTAATACATCATTTATGTTATAAAAACCCCAAGACTATGTTTTTTACAGTCTTGGGGGTTTGATTATTTTTCAAGTATGACTGTTGTTACGCTTTTGGCGGGAATGGATACCGCTCTGGCGTTTACGCTTCCTGACTGATACTGCTCCAGATCGTGCATCTCGTCCGTAACATAGGTTTCAAAGGAGGTGTACTGACTGCTGTCAAAGGAGGTGTACTGTGTTGTTTCACCCTTGTTGATATATACAATGGCAATGCTGCCGTCGGGATTCAGATAAGCGCTCTGCTCAACAGTTGACGGCATAGCGCTGCCTGTTGAAACAGAAATCCTCTTGGCGCCGTCGTCAATGAATTTTGAGTAGTTGCCCAGGCACCACAAACGCTTTGAGGTCTGAACATCGGAATGGTCGTTATAGTTTATATACACCAGACCGTCGGGATATACGCCGCCGCTGCAGGCTGTCCACCAATCCCACTCAACAGCGTTAAGTATGGTGAGATCCTGGTAAATAATATCAGCCAGAGCAATTCCGTATTCAATGGTCATGCCGTTTGTATAGAAATTCTCGTCCTCAATAATGTCGTATACGCCGCTGTTACCGTCGTTTGTCATCTGACAGTATTCGGTGCAGCGCACCTTTTGGATTGCCGAGTAATCACTGTCCTGAAGCTGTTCGGCTACCGCCTCTCTGTCGCTTTGACTTGCCCAGTAGGAATGGGTGTCAAGCGAATTTACATAGCTTCTGATATTCTGGTTATAGTTGCCGTATTTTTCTAAACTCCAGAAGTTTGTATCAGATGAGAAGAAATAGTTGAGAAAATCATCCCAGTAATCCGAGTGGTTAAGCTGACCGCTTTCCCAAACGGATAATTCTACTTTTCCGTTAAGACTGCTGTTCTGCAGTGCCGGCACCATATAATTGTTGTAGAACGTACGCGCCGCGCCGCGTTCCCAGTGACAGCCCTCCTGACTGCAGTTTCCGCTTTCATCCGCAGCCCATGCCCATTCCGGCTCGTTGATAGGGGATACGGTGGTAACATTGTAGCCCTCTTCTATGAAATGCTCGGCGCAGTTTACAACATAATTTGCGAAAGCCTGGTAGTTGCTTTCACTGAGGTTTTGCGTTGCGCCGTTGCTGCAGTATGCCAGCCCGTTATCTGTCAGGGATACCGGCGCGGAATTGGAGAAAAGGGTGACCTTTAAGTCGCTGTTTGCCTTTTGTGCTGAGGCGAGGGCGTTCCTGGCGTTGATATCGGCGTCCCAGTCATATGTTGACGCGTCATTTATATTGCTGTTTTCATCCAGAAAATCCTCCGCCCTTCTGCGCCAGTCGGATATATGGGTGTCATCCTCGGAACCGCCGCCCAAATTGTAGCGGTAGATATTAAGCCCTATGCCTTTGTCCGTGCCGTAAAGCAGCTCGATGATCTCGTCCAGGTTATCCCAGCCGCCTACATCCTGAGCCCACCAGGCGGCGGAGGCGCCGAAGCCCTCCATTGTCTGATAGGTGGTGCTTTCGTCTATAACGGTCTGTTTGTTTGTGGTATCTATATTCTTTACAAGATTGTCAATAAACAAGAAGTCCTTTGCGTTTACATAGCCGTCAAGGTAAACATCGACTCTTCCGTCATAATTCGACTGGTTGTATGGTGCGTTGTCGTTATCGTGGCTAATGGCGTTTATAAATTCATTCTGAATCATAACTGCGTCCAGCATCAGATCGTTTCTTCCGCAGTTGCTGCAGGTGTAGACAAGGTTGGACGCATTTGTACCGGCATATCTGTAATTATGTCCGATCATATCGGTATAATTGCTCTTCACCTCGTCCACATCACAGTAGGCGCAGTAATATCTGTCATAGCCTTGTGACGTACAGGTGGGCTCGACAGTTTCCGTGCGGTAATCGTGGTAGCCGCCTTCAATCTCCCTGCCGTCTTCTATTATACAGTAATAGTGCCAGTCGTATCCGTTGTTCTGGCCGTTCTGGACAAAAGCGCGCGCGCCGGAATCGTGGAGGCCGAAAAATCTTGCGTACCCGCCGCCGGTGCCGAAAGCATTATTTGCTATACTGATACTGGGGGAAAAGAATTTTACATAGTTGAAATTTGTGGAGCTGAAAGCGCCCGAGCCGATACTTGTTACCGATTCCGGAATATCAAGCCAGTAGGTTGAACTGGTGCAGTTAGAGAAAGTACCTTCTCCGATCGTAGTCACGCTGGAGCCGTTAAAGACGACGGTATCCAAATTCTCACAGTCATAAAACAGATAGTTTCCCAGATACGTAACGCCGTTTTCAATAACGACGTTATTTATATATCTACGATAGAGGTACCAATCCGGTTTTCCGCCAAACAGCGTGTTGGTATAATCCCCGCTCTCGCCGTTTCCGCTTAATGTGAAGACGCCGGTATCCGTATCCAGCGACCAGCTCAGATCGCCTGTTGTACCGCTCCTTGTGGCGGCGTAAGCGGTGATTTCAAATCCCGCAAAAACAGTTAAAAGCATTACCGTACTTAATAATAAGGATAAAACTCTTTTCATCTTTACCACCTGTTTGTCTAAAATATATTTTACAATACTTTCTCTATTATATATTAAAAAATCCTATTATTCAACTTTATTCAACAAAAATACTGAAAATTTACAAAAATCAAATTGTAAACCTGTAATTAGAATAAAGTTGACAATCTGAACAATCGGTGCCATAATTTCCGTAAGAAAAACGGAGGAATATAGTGTGAAAATTTACACTATATTCGATTGTAATGACCTCAAAATTTGCCTGTGGCATAATTTTGAGATGTCTAAATTCCCATTATACGCCTTATCCGGCTACAATAGGGCGTTAGGAATTTTTTAATAAATTATTTGTAGCCGGAAAGGCTATGGGAATTATTATGCGTGAAAGAAGAACATTTAAAACGATTGATCTGGTTTACATAGGACTGTTTGCGGCGCTTATCGCCGTCTGCGCATGGATTGCCATACCGCTGACCGTTTCGGTAACGCTGCAGACTTTTGCTGTCTGCCTTACAGCAGGCCTTTTAGGATGGAAACGGGCAACGCTTACAACGATAGTTTATATACTTTTGGGCATAATCGGGCTGCCTGTATTTACGGGCTTTAACAGCGGACTTGCCGCGGTAACAGGACCTACCGGCGGCTATATCGTGGGTTTCATTTTCACGGCTTTGATTGTGGGCTTTGCGGTTGAAAAAGTCGGTAGAAAGATCTGGCAGAATGTTGTCTTTATGGTTATAGGTATTTTGGTATGTTATCTGTTCGGCACCGTGTGGTTTGTCATCGCTTATAAGGTCTCTTTTGTATCGGCGCTTTCCACCTGCGTTATCCCGTTTCTTCTGCCTGACGCGGTCAAAATCGTCCTTGCGGCAGTGCTTGTGAACCGGTTGAAAAGGTTTGTAAAATAACGGCTGAAAAAATTCATAAAATTTTTTACGTTTTATCTTGTAATGATGGTCTGCGTATTGTATAATACTGCCGCAAAACCTATTGAATACAGGAGCGGATTATGCAGCTTTTAAAAATCGACCGGAAAAATTATATCGGTCAGGCGGATCCTTTTATTATGGAAAGCAACGGCAGATTTTATATTTACACCACCGGTGACGACGGTATTTACGCCTATTATGCCGACGACCTTTTCGGCGACTGGGCGTTTTACGGTAAAGTGTTTACCTATCCAGATGTGGAGGAGTTCTGGGCGCCGTCCGTTATTGAGATTGACGGAACGTATTATATGTACTGTTCCTTTGAATTTTACGGCGATACACCTGATGACGGCGGACACAGGCAGACTATGCACGTATCAAGCAGTAAAAGCCCGTTGGGTCCCTTTGAAAACCCCAAACAGCTTCTTCACCCGTTTTCTATTGATTCCCATGTTGTGAAAAATGATAACGGTCTTTTCATTTTCTATTCCACAAACCGTTTTGACGGCGACAGACCCGGTACATATATCGTCGTTGACAGACTGCTTGACCCGTATACGGTACAAGGCAAACCCGTTACGCTGGTAGTCCCCACGCTTGACGAGGATGTCTATATGAAAGACAGATATAAAAAGGGCGTTGACTGGCATACGATTGAGGGCGCCTTCTATTTCAGAGAAGGCGACTGGCATTATCTTATGTATTCCGGCAACTGTTATCAGCAGCCTACGTATTATATAGGCTACGCAAGGGCAAAAACAGATGAAACCGATCTTACAAAAATAAAGTTTGAAAAATACCCCGATGACAAGACCTATGCGCCTGTACTCAGGGCAAATGAGTTTGAAGAGGGCACCGGCCATCATTCCATGATTAAGTACAAGGGTCAGTGGTACGCTGTTTACCATGCGAGAGATGTGGAGGATGACGGCTTGCCGGGTGACAGACGTAACGCCCGCATCTGTAAATTCAATGTAAATGACGGAATCATAACCGCAGAGAGATACAGGGACAGAGTATAAATTTTGTGATATGCTATATCAACAGCCGTTTCATGAAATCTGAAACGGCTGTTATTGTTTATTTTTCACAAATTATTGCCCATATTTTTTATATCCGGCTCGGTTGAAAAAATATCATTTCTAAGGTAAAATTAATATAATAAAGAAAGCTAAGGAGCTGCTGTTATGGATAAACCTGTTTATACAATAACCTCCCACAGGGATGAGAGAGTATTTATCCACGCAATGCCGGGTCATTATATTTCGGCATCGTCACATATGAATTATTATATCGGCACATCTGATGTTAAGCATAATCATAATGTGTCCGTTGACGCCGCCATGCTCATGGCGCAGTATTATGTGGAGAGAAGCATTCATGTTGACACGGTGCTGTGCCTTTACGAAACGCAGGCGCTGGGCGCGTATCTTGCTCACGAGCTTTCACGCCCCACTATGTTTAATCCAAATCCGGATAACAATGTTTATGTGCTCGGTCCGGAATATGACGCGGCAGGAAATATTATTTTCCGTGACAATCTGAAAAAGCTGATTAACGGCAAGAATGTACTTGTTCTTATTTCCTGTATCACCAGCGGAAAAACAGTGGAAAGAGCTATGGAAAGCGTTGCGTATTACGGCGGCAGGGTCGCCGGCGTCACGGCAATATTTTCCGCAATTAACAATATCGACGGCGTTGAGATCAATACCATATTCTCAAAGGAAGATGTACCGGGTTATAAGGCGTACGCGCCGCATGACTGCCCGCACTGCAAAGCAGGGGAAAAGGTGGACGCTATTGCCAACGGATACGGTTATTCCTTGCTATAAATAATAATTTACTTGACAAATCATTTATATTTGGTATAATGATTATACAATTTAATAGTACCCGAATAAAAACGATGAAGCAGAAAAAGACTTTATAATTCAGTTTAAGAGAGTTGACGGCAGGTGCGAGTCAATACGTATTATCAAGTGTATAGCTCTCTGCGGAGTTGCTGTTCTGAATAGAAATGAATAGGAACAGCCGTGTTGCTGCGTTATCGGCAAAGGCATTGTTGGATGCTAAAGGGCAGATTCGTCTGCTGAAATAGGGTGGTACCACGTAGAGAATTACGTCCCTATACTATTTTGATGTATAGGGGCTTATTTTTTACTCCTGTACAAAATGGAAAGGAGATTGATTATTATGAAAAAAGGGTATGAAAAGTACGTCGGTTTCAAACCGATAAACATTCCGGACCGTACCTGGCCGGACAAAACCATTACAAAGGCGCCGATATGGTGCTCGGTTGACTTGCGCGACGGTAATCAGGCGCTTGTTGACCCGATGAATCTGCAGGAGAAGCTGGAGCTTTTTTCAACGCTTGTGGATATCGGTATTAAGGAGATTGAAGTGGGATTTCCCTCTGCCAGTGAGACGGAATATGAAATTCTGCGCACGCTGATTGACGGCGGATATATTCCGGATGACGTAACGATTCAGGTGCTTGTTCAAGCAAGGCCGCATCTGATCAAGAAAACATTTGAGGCTATCAAGGGCGCGAAAAATGTAATCGTGCATTTTTATAACTCAACGTCAACTCTCCAGCGCAAGGTGGTTTTCAAAACCGATATGCAGGGTGTAATCGATATTGCCGTCAACGGAGCAAAATTGATTTATGAACTGACGGAAGAACAGAAGAAAACAAATCCCCAAACGCATATCCGTTTTGAGTACAGCCCTGAAAGCTTTACCGGAACGGAAATGGATAACGCGGTTGAGATTTGCCGTCAGGTCATGGAGGCGCTCCATATCACCAAGGAAGACCCGATCATTCTTAACCTTCCGTCAACTGTGGAAGGCTCAACGCCCAACGGCTATGCGGACCAGATTGAATATTTCTTCCGCCATTTGCCCAACCGTGACGCCGCTATCATCTCGCTTCATCCTCACAATGACAGAGGCACCGGTGTCGCCGCTGCCGAGCTTGCGCTTCTTGCAGGCGCGGACAGAATTGAGGGTACGCTTTTCGGCAACGGTGAAAGAACGGGAAATGTAGATTTGGTAACGCTGGCTCTTAATATGTGGACCCAGGGTGTGGACCCCAAACTGGATTTTCATGATATTAATAAGATAAAAGACGTATATGAAAGAACGACGAAAATGAAAGTTCCGCCTCGCCATCCCTATGCGGGCGAGCTGGTATTTACAGCGTTTTCCGGTTCTCATCAGGACGCTATCAATAAAGGCAAGATGTATATGAAAGAAAGCGGTACGGATATGTGGGAAGTACCTTATCTTCCTATTGACCCTGCCGATGTGGGACGTGAATATGAGCCGATTATCCGCATCAATTCCCAGAGCGGAAAGGGCGGAACGGCATATATCCTTGCAAACGATTATGGTATAAATATGCCAAAGGCCATGCATCCTGAATTCGGCGCTGTGGTACAGAAAGCCTGTGACGAAAAGGGCAAGGAGCTTCATCCTTCAGAGGTCTTTGACTTGTTCCAGAAGGAATACAGAAACGTCTGCGGACCGTACAGACTTTTGAATTACAAGGTCAGTGAGGAAAAGAATGAGGGCGATTATCTGACCTCCGTTCACTTTACCGGAGAGATCAAGTATAAAGATAATGATCCCGTTAAAATCGAGGGTACCGGCTCAGGACCTATAGGCGCTTTCTTCTCAGCGATTCAGACAATAGGTATCACGGATTATGAGTTTGTGGATTACAGCGAGCATGCAATATCCGTGGGCAGTGATTCCAAGGCGATTAGCTATATTCATCTGAAGAATCCGCAGGGTAAGGATGTTTTCGGTATAGGTGTAAGTCACAATATCAGTTACGCGTCCATGAAGGGAATTATCTGCGCCATCAACCGTGACCAGGAGGACACAATGCGTGATGATACAATGCCGGGTATTTTTGATGTGTGTTAGTAAATGGAGGATTAGGAAAAATGGCAGCTTGTTGTTCGTGCAGAAATTACAGCCGTAAGGTTATTGCAAATGAAAATTCGGATAAATATGATGTCTTAAGATTCGCAGTGAAAGCTCTTGAAAGTATTGGCTTTCGCTTAACAAAAATTCGGACAGACGGTGACTCTTCTGTTCATGACGGAATTATTTCTTGCAATATGCAGTTTAGCTCTATTGAGGATTTTGTACATACCGACTGTAGAATAGGTGATTATATGTCAGCCGGTGATTATGATGCATCTTGGACTAAAACATTTTTTGATTTTGAAAATGATAATTATTATTGTGCAAAAGACATAAACAAAGTACGTCTTGTTTCATATCATAACAGCAATTATAATATGGATTGCATTGTCGATATTAGATATAGGTATGATACGGATTTAATGAGTGATGATGAGGTTGATAAAGCCACGGATAAAATAGCTGATAATGTTTTTGATGACCTTGCCGCTGTACTGAATTTTGAATAATGTTTAAATATTTTCCCTAAAAATATACAGTCTGTAAATCGAAAACCATAAAATATTACAACAATGTACAAGTAGGGACAGTCCCCAGTTGTACAAAGGAGGATGTTATGAGAGAATACAATATAACAGTATTAAAGGGTGACGGAATCGGCCCTGAGATTGTTGACGAATGTATTAAGATACTTGACAAGGCGGGGAAGCGATTCGGCTTTTCCTTTGATTATGATTATCAGCTTTTGGGCGGCGCCGCCATTGACGCTGCCGGAGTGCCCTATCCAAAAGAGACCGAGCTTGCATGCAAAGCTTCCGACGCTGTTCTTTTAGGCGCTGTGGGCGGTCCCAAGTGGGATACGCTTCCCAGTGAAATCAGACCGGAAAAGGGTCTGCTGGCCATCCGTGAGTCTCTGGGGTTGTTTGCCAATCTCCGCCCTGCAAAGATTTTTGCTCCTCTTAAAGATGCGTCTCCGCTTAAACCGGAGATTATCGGCGACAATCTGGATATCCTGATTGTCCGTGAGCTTACGGGAGGCATCTATTTCGGCGACAGAGGAACATATGAGGAAAATGGTGTCGTTGGCGCGTATGATACCGAACGTTATACCTATCCGGAGATTAAGCGTATTGTGAAAGCGGGATTTGAGTACGCCATGAAACGCGGCAAAAAGCTTACCTGCGTGGACAAGGCAAACGTGCTGGATTCCTCAAAGCTTTGGAGAAAGGTTATGGAGGAAGTGGGCCAGGACTATCCCGAGGTAGAAATTTCCTATATGTATGTGGATAACTGCGCCATGCAGCTTGTTCGCAATCCGGGGCAGTTTGATACGATTGTAACCTCAAATATTTTCGGTGATATTCTGTCCGACGAGGCGTCTATGATCTCCGGCTCCATCGGTATGCTTGCCTCCGCTTCACTGGCAGAGGGTACATTCGGTATGTACGAACCGATTCACGGCTCCGCGCCGGATATTGCCGGACAGGGTAAGGCAAATCCCCTTGCCACCATTCTTTCCGGTGCCATGATGCTGCGTTATTCCCTTGGCGAAAGCCAGGCGGCTGACGCAATAGAAAACGCAGTGGATACGGCGCTTACAAAAGTGAGAACACCGGATATTGCTGAGGAGGGGCTTGAGACGGTAAGCACCTCTCAGATGGGCGACATGGTAGCGTCTTTGTTATAAAAAGATAAACAGCCGGAAATCATCAGCGTTTCCGGCATTTTTTTGGAGTGTATTCGTGTGAAAAATCACACGATATGCGATTATATTGCCCTCAAAATTTGCCTGCGGCATAATTTTGAGATGGCTAAATTCCCATTATACGCCTTATCCGGCTACAATAGGGCGTTTAGGAATTTTAATAATACTATTTGTAGCCGGAAAGGCTATGGGAATTTATATGAGCGACTGGAATTCAACACAGTATCTTAAATTTAAGAAAGAGCGGACACAGCCTTCCGTCGATTTGGCAAACCGGATTGATCTTGACAACCCAAAACGAATCATTGACATAGGCTGCGGACCGGGTAACAGTACGTCTGTTCTGAAAAAGCGTTTTCCCCATGCGGATATTATCGGCGCTGATTTTTCACCGAATATGATAGAAAAGGCGAGAAAGGATCATCCGGATATGGATTTTATCCTTTTTGACGCAACAAAAGATTTTGATAAATTGCAGGGGAAATTTGATATCGTATTCTCCAATGCCTGTATTCAGTGGATTCCCAATCATAAAAGCCTTTTGAAAAATATGATGAATATTCTGAATCCCGGCGGAGTTTTAGCGGTACAGGTGCCCAATCAGGCTGAAATGCCCATTAACAGTATCGTTGACCGTGTTATAAAAACCGCCAAATGGGACGGTAAATTTCAGAACGAAAGAAAATTCAATAATTTGACGGAGGAAGAATATTTCGACCTGCTTTCCAATATATCCGCCGATTTTTCAATGTGGAAAACAATTTATTTTCACCGGCTTCCCTCGCAGGAAAGTATTATTGAGTGGTACAGATCAACAGGATTAAAGCCCTATCTTGAGGTGCTGGATGATACGGAGAAAAAAGAGTTTGAGCAGGATATTCTTGTACAGGTGAAAAAAGAATATCGTCTGCAGAAAAACGGGGAAGTGATTTTCCGCTTCAACCGCTTGTTTTTTATGGCAAGGAAATTCTGACTTAGCGTATTCAATATGTTAAAAATGTGTTTGCGCTGACGCGCGGATGTTACCATCTTTTGAATCGCAAAAGACGGTAACCAAAAAAACGACCAAAGGGGAAGGCGCAGGCTTATTCCCCTTTGGAAACCCCTTTTTTTCCGCCGTTACATTGTTATAACCGTAGGGGCGATTACCAATCTCCCATTTATATTGGTTTGCGCCGCGCGCACAACGCGCACAGCGGCGCAGGGCGCGTTAATACAAAATACGGTGAATTTATAAGTTAGCTAAGTTCGGGGCAGTCAATGCCCCGATATTTTTATCTGCTAAATACATACCGGATGGATTGTATGCTCTTCAAATGGATTGAAATGAGAAAGGTTTTCATCATAGAGGGCTGTAGCTTTCTGAACGCAGTAGTTTCCGTATCTGTCCTTCAGTCTGTCTACCGCTGTTTCAAGGCGTTCAAGCTTTTCCCTTTTTTCAACCGAGCCGGACAGATCATATTGTAAACTGCCGTCATATTCAAAATCGGTGACGCTCAGCCCCAGACTTCTTATAGGCTTTTCCCAGTGATAGTTTGCCGTGAAAAGCTCCATAGCATTTTTGATAAGCTCGTTGCTGACATTTGTGGGAGCCTGCATCTTACATTGCCGTGTAAAGGTGTTCAGTTCACAGTCCCTTACTGAAATCGCCAGCGTGATGCCTTTTAGGTCGTGCTTTCGCATACGCCGTGAGACGCTTTCCGCCAGCACGGTAAAAATAATTTTCACATCTTCATCGTTTTTCAGATCCCTGGGCGTTGTGGTGGAATTGCCGATGCTTTTAATATCTCTGGAGAGGGACATATGCCTGACCGGCGATGTATCCTGCCCCCGGGCGAATCGCTGCAGCATCTGACCGTTTTTACCCAGCAGATTTTTCATGAATCTGTCGTCCGCTCTTGCCACATCGCCAATGGTGTAAATACCGTAGGCGTTCAGTTTTTTTGTGGTAGCTCTGCCTATCATAAGAAGGTCACCGCAGGGCAGGTTCCATACAATATCCCTGTAGTTGTTCTTATTTATCACGGTTACGGCGTCGGGCTTTTTGTAATCTGAGCCCAGCTTTGCGAAGATTTTATTGAAGCTCAGCCCGATGCTGACGGTAATGCCGATTTCATTCTTTACCCTTCTCCGTATTTCCTGAGCAATGGTATATCCTGTTTTGCGCCAGTCACCGGTTACGTCGATCCAGGATTCGTCCAAACCGAAAGGCTCGATAAGGTCGGTATAATCCTCAAGAATATTCCTCACTCTTTTGGAAAATTCAATGTATACCGGGAAATTGGGCGGAACAATAATGAGCCCCGGGCATTTCTGTCTTGCTTTCCAGAGCGGTTCGCCCACAACGAGTCCGTATTTTGAGGCGATCTCGTTTTTAGTCAGTATGATTCCGTGCCTTGACTGTTCGCTGCCGCCCACAGCCACGGGCTTATCCCTCAGTTCAGGGTGGAGGTAACATTCAACACTGGCATAAAATTTATTGCAGTCTATGTGTAATATCTCTTTTTCCATAACTTTCACCATTTTTTTGCGTTATCGAACATACGTTCATTATAGAACAAAAGAGCGAAAAAGTCAATGGAAAATAGATGAAATGGTTTATAAAGGTTGGTAAATTACTCTTGCTAAATACGCTCATATCGTTTATACTAAAAGTTGCAGATAACTAACCGAACAGGGTTTACGAATTATCTTGTAATTTCTATTTAAGGATGAGTTTATGCCTATATACGATATAGCAGGACTTAAAGTGAATATGGTAAATCCAAAGGGCAGGACAGCGAAGCAGGCGCAGCCGTATCTTGCTGCCGACCAGAATGAAAATCAACACATTGATATTGTTATTGATGTGGATGAAAAAAGAGTCTTAAAGGCAATGGAGGAGCATCCGGAGCTGGTGCAGGACGATTGGGAGTATATGATTACCGGCTCTGATTTTTATACCGAGCTTTTAAAATACAACGGTATTCTGCTTCATTCATCCTGTATTGTGGTTGACGGTATGGCTTACGCTTTTTCTGCCGACAGCGGCACGGGTAAATCGACGCATACGCAGCTTTGGCTTAAGTATTTCGGCGACAGGGCGCATATGCTCAACGATGATAAGCCTGCCATAAGACTGATAGACGGAAAAGTCTATGCATGCGGTACTCCATGGAGCGGGAAATATGATTACTCCTCTCCGGAGATTGCGGAGCTTGCAGGTATATGCTTTTTGGAAAGAAGCGAGGAGAATTGGATCAGGAAAGCCGATACGGGCAAAGCGGTGTTCAATATTTTTTCACAGACAGTACGTAAACTGAATGCCGACAGAATGGATATGCTCTTTGACGTTTTGGAGCAGATCTTTGCAAAGGTCCCTTTATATGAATTCGGATGCAATATCAGCAGGGAAGCTGTCCTTACCTCTTATAATGCAATGAAAAGATAAGCGCGCCGGTCATGGCATATGACCGGTGTTTTTTTAAATTAAGGTTAAATCTATGTTAAATCACTTTACAAATAATATATATACTGATAAAATTAGACAGTAAAAATATACGGAAGGGATGTAAAAGTGGGGAAGTTAAAAGCTTTTTTAGACAGTAAAATCGTCAAGACCGATGTAGGTGAAGAAACCTACCTTACCTGGAGAGAAACGATTTCATACGCGCTGGGACGCGGCGCGCAGGGTATGAATACCTCCATGACAAGTTCAAAATACGTCAACTATTTCCTTACAAATGTATTGTTCAAAAAACTGAAGGATCCTATGGGAACAGCCTCGACCATCAGGCTTTTCTGCGGAATATTTGATGCCATCAACGACCCTATAATGGGTATTCTTGTTGACAGGACGCGTACCAAGGACGGTCAGATGCGCCCGTACATAAAATGGGCGCCGATATTCGTTTCGATTGTTATGGTGCTGTTCTTTGTCGGAAGTGCGGACGCGCCCCCGGTTTTGAACGTGATTTATACCACGATACTTTTCATAATGCTTGACGTTACATATACGGCGTTTGACATTCCTATGGGAGCTCTGGCGTTTTCCATCACTCCCAACGGAATAGAAAGGACCAAGCTCTTTGGTGTCAGTTCCATCGTTCGTTCGGTTGTGGGGGCTCTCCCTCAGGTATTCGTTGCAGGCGCCGCATGGTTACCTTATTTCCGTGACCATACGCCTCAGGCGTATCTTACTTCCGCTATCATATCGGCAATAGGAATTTTCTTCCTGACACGAATGACGTACAGAAATACCGTTGAGCGCGCAAGACACAGTTCCGATACACCGTCTGTAAAGGAATGCTTTTCACTCCTGTTTAAAAACAGGCCGCTTCTGATGCTGTTTCTGTGCAATATTTTCTTTGTGCTTTGTAAGGTTGCGGAGCAGGTGTCGTTCTATTTTGTTGCCGACCTTATGTTCAATCTGAAATACAACGCGGTTATTGATGTTGTAAAATTCCCCGGCTTTTTATTCGCCGGAATACTTGTTCCGAAAATTGTTGAAAAACTGGGCGAAAAATCTGATTCACGCAGATTCTATCAGGTATGCTGTATCAGCGCCATCATTCTCCATCTGCTTTTTGCAGTGTTCACTTTCAAGGGCCTTTTGCAAAAAGAGGCGGATCAGTCCGTAACACTTCTTACAGGCGTTGTCGTTTCCGCGTTTACCTGTCTGACTACCATTCCGCTTGAGTTCAAGAATCTGATTCAAAAGGAAATGGAAGCCGAAACGGTTGATTATATTGAATGGAAAACCGGCAGACGTGTTGAGGGTATCATGCTTTCCATTATGAGTTTTACCGGAAAGATTGAGAACACGCTTTCCTCATCAATCGGTCTTGCCATTCTGGGCTGGGTCGGATACAAGAGCCATACGGAAGGTTCTATGGTACAGTCAGCCGCCACGAATAACACACTGTTCTTCCTTACAGTTCTTCTGCCTGCGGTTGGATATCTGCTTATGCTCATACCCATGCATTTTTACAATATAACCGGTAAAGGTCACCGTCAGATGATGAAGGAGATCAAAGCGCGCAGGGAAGAGCAGGAGAAAGCGGAAAAAGAAGAAAAAGCCGCGATAAGCCAGTAAGGTTTTAATTTTAAATAAAATCTTGTTTTTAAAATGAATTTTATTGAAATTTTCATACAATTGTTATAATATTTCTGTTAGGATGTAAAAAGTCGTAAATCCGGATAGGGTTTACGACTTTTTATAATTTTCTCTTTTTATACTTACGGTGGATCCAAACGAATGCGTTTTAAGTCTGCTTGGGAAATAACACAGATTGTATTGGCTGACATAAATAGGCGACCGTTTCCGATTTATGTATTATTTTTACTGTATTCTGAATTTATTTAATATTGTTTTTATTATATAATATTAATTATATGGATAACGGTTGATCCGTAACACGAAAATATGAAAGTGATTTTACGCTGTAACGGCATATAGGGGGAGTTTACTTTGAATATTAATCAGATCAAGAAAACAGTTTCGGACGCAAAGGTTTACTGGAAGCATCCTATGCCCGGGCGCTATATGCCGTTTAAGGAAATATTTGCCTATTCCGTAGGTGGAATAGGTATGTATTTCCTTATTTATTGTGTTCAGCAGCTTATGCTGAGTACAACGAATGTAATAATAGGCAACGCGATAGGTATATCTCCAACGCTGATGTACATTATCTATGCCCTTTCCATTGTCATATCCTTTCCCGCTACCGCAATAAGGGCAAATATAATTGACAACGCCAGAAGTAAAAACGGCAAGTACCGTCCATATATGCTGTATATGGCACTGCCTACCTGCCTTCTTGTAATCGGTATGGTTATGGTGCCGTATGAAAAAATCCCCAATCAGGTAGTAAAAGCGGTTATCGTTCTGCTTTTTAATATTGGTTTTCAGTTTTTTTATTCCTTTTTCTATGATTCCTATGAAAATCTCATTATGGTTCTCTCTCCCGATACGCAGGAGAGAGCGGATGTACTGACGATTAAATCCGTTGTTTATTCGCTGGCGCCTTCCATTGCCAGTGCCGTAATGCCGCTGGTTGCGCAGGTTGCCACAAACAATGATTTGTACGATATGAAACTGTACAGAATTCTTTATCCGCCGTTTGCTATTATAGGTGTACTTTGTTCGGTATATATCTATGCCAACACGCAGGAAAAGATCGTTCAGGCACGTACCCATGTTGTTCAGATAAGATTTTGGGACGCGCTGAGGGCTGTCGCTAAGAACAAATTGTTCTGGGTCATTTCCCTGGCGGGATGGATTGGATTTTTGGAAACGACATACGGCAATATGCTGCAATGGTGCTATCAGTATCACAACGAAAACGGTATCAACGCAGGTGTGTATACCATAGTTACTATGGTGGTGGCAAACGCTAATTTATGGGGAATGCTTGCCGCTCCCTTTGCCATTAGAAAATGGGGGAAAAAGAAGGTATTAATATTAACCAATATTGTTAACGCGGCATTTCTGGCGGTATTATATCCGGTCGTTCAGGCTGAACCGGAAAAAATGATCATATATATCGCGCTTGTACTGTTCGGCAACTATCTGATGACCTCCTTCGGTGTTATTCTGACTCC
This sequence comes from Eubacterium sp., assembly GCA_017886765.1. Taxonomy (GTDB): domain Bacteria; phylum Bacillota; class Clostridia; order Oscillospirales; family Acutalibacteraceae; genus Eubacterium_R. Next base: position 25,566 of record JAGHJI010000064.1, on the reverse strand, counting down.
TGCTGTTAACGCGGATATACGTGACTATCAGCAGTACATAACAGGCGAGCGCATTGACGGTATGTTCGCAACCGTTGGTTTGATCGGTACGGTGATTACGCTTGCCACAAGCAGTGTGGTTCCTGCCGTTTATGAATCTTTGGGTATCAATGATACTGTCCTTGCCCAGCGTGCCGCAGAAATTATGGATATAACCGGTAAATCATTGGAGGACGTTATGATGTCGCCCTACAATGTGCTGTATATCAACGATATTTTCAAGCAGGTCTTTTCCGTAATTGTTATTCTTTCGGTCGTGGGAGCGATTTTGAATGTACTTCCGTATTTCTTCTATGATATGACCGAGCTGCGCCAGCGCAGTATCGTCAAGGTATTGCAGCTGAGAGCTATGTTTGAGGACTACGGTAACGGTGTTTTGAATGATAAGGACATTGTGTCCACCATTGATATGATTGAGGAATCAAGCCAATTGGCCGTTTCGCAGCCAAAAGATATTAGGGCACTGAAGGCGCGGATAAAACAGGCTGAAAACAAGGCGGACAGAAAAGCCGCCAGAAAAGAATGGAAAGCGGCAATGGAATACAATGACAATATTGAAATCTCCAAAATTGTTATGGAGGAGATAAATAAATTTAAAACGCCGTACTGGCAGTACAGGCTGGAAAAGGCGCAGGAAATTTATGATACCGGCCTTGAAGGATTGACCGCGGTTTCTTTTGACAAACTGAAAGAGGAACTCGCTAAAGCCAAAGCTATGCCGAAACGCACAAAGACAGAAAAAGAAGAGCGTTCAGCAGCCATAGAATCAGCAAAAAACCGTATCTACAGCAAAAAGCAGATAGAGAGCAAAAACGGCGGTAAGATCGAAGAATTTGATATGAAGGTCTTTGAGGATCTGTTTGAGCGTGAGGACCGCAATCTTGAATCCCGTACCCAGTTGGAAGAGCAGCTTTCCGTAGCAAAAAAATCCAAAGATACGGATAAAATAAATCAGATAAAAGCAAAACTCCGCGACCTGAAAGACGAGAAAAAAACAATTGACGCCGAAATTAAAAAGGCAACCGATGAAAATTCCTATTACAATCGTCTTGCAAAACCGTATATTGACGCTAAAAAACTTCTTGTACAGGCAGAAAATTATCAGCATTATGAGGATATTAAGGCCATGTATGAGGAAGCGAAAGTCCGTTATGAGGAAGCAACACGCCTTGAGGAAGAAAAGGCAAAAGCGCTTGAGGCGCAGCAGAAAGAGATGAAAGAAAAGCTTAAGGCGGAAAGAGCGCGTAAAAAAGCCAACAAGAAAAAATAATACTAAACCGGAGCATGAAATATGGTATCAGATGACAGAATTGACCTTTACACTTCCATAGTGCCCAACAGACGTCAGCTGTTGATTCAGGAAATGAAATATTATGCCTTCGTCCACTATTCGGTAAATACCTTTACGGGCAGGGAATGGGGAACAGGAAAGGAATCTCCGTCTGTTTTCAATCCCAAGGCGCAGGATACGGACCAGTGGTGCAGGGCGATTAAGTCAGCCGGTATGAAAGGCGTGGTCCTTACTTGTAAGCACCATGACGGATTTTGCTTGTGGCCCACCAAGACAACAGAGCATTGTATACGCAACAGTCCGTATAAAAACGGAAAGGGCGATGTAGTGCGTGAGGTTTCGGAGTCCTGCAAAAAATACGGACTAAAGTTCGGCGTATATCTTTCACCCTGGGACAGGAACAGTCCGCTTTACGGTACGGCTGCATATAATGACTTCTATATTGAACAGCTTACAGAGCTTTTAACCGGTTACGGAGAGATTTTTATGCTTTGGCTGGACGGTGCCTGCGGCTCAACCGCAGACGGAAAGCCCAAGCAGGATTATGATTTTGAACGTATCTGGTCAACTGCGGTTAAATTGCAGCCTGATATTGTGATGTCCGGCTGCGCTCCGGATGTGCGCTGGGTAGGCAATGAAAGCGGAAAAGCCCGTAAGAGTGAATGGAATGTGGTACCCGCATTTCAGTATGAACTGCAGAATATTGCCGCAAACTGCCAGACGGACGATAATATGAAAAAATTTCAGAAACGTTGTCAGGATGTTATGCTGGAGGATATGGGCTCCAGAGAGTTTTTGGCTAACTATGATTCCTTTATGTGGTATCCTGCCGAGGTGGACGTATCCATAAGACTGGGATGGTATTACCATCCGCTGCAGTCTCTGACGCTGAAATCACTGCGCAGGCTTATGCGTATTTATTATGGTTCCGTTGGCGGTAACTGTTTGCTTATTTTAAATATTCCGCCGAACAGAAAAGGTCAGTTTTCCAAGGCGGATGTCCGCCGCTTAAACCAAATGGGTCAGTGGCTGAAAAAAGAGGATGAATGTGTGATTGAAAGCGATTACACCGTGTCACAAGACAAAATGCAGATGGACATTTCCTTTAAAAAGCAATCTGTTGACCGTATCCGCTTTTCTGAGGACACCACAAAATCCCAGAGAATTGAGCAGTTTAAAATTTACGCCCAGGGGGAATGTGTTTATAAAGGCACGGTGGTAGGCTTTTCCAAAATAGCGATTTTTGATAAGCCTGTCATTACGGACAATTTGAAACTGGTCATAGAACAGTGCAGGAAAGAGCCGTATATAGAAAAGATCGAGGTGTGTAAAACAGGCGCTTACAGACCGTAGTATACAAAAAGAAATCAAGGCTGTCGGATTTTCCGACAGCCTTTAATCATTACGTGTATTTCTTATTTTTTAATTGCCTGAGCAACACCCTCAGCAAGACCTGCAAGTCCCTGAATCTCAGAAGGGATGATGATTTTGGTAGCCTGACCGTCTGCCGCTTTCTCAAAGGCTTCCAGCGCCTTGAGCTTTACAACCGCGTCATTTGCGTCTGCTTCGTTGAGCATTTTGATTGCGTCGGCTGTGGCGGTCTGTACTTTAAGAATCGCCTCAGCCTCACCCTCAGCCTCGCGTATCTTCGCTTCCTTTACAGCTTCGGCGTTGAGGATGGCGGACTGCTTCTCGGCTTCGGCTTCAAGGATCTTTGATTCCTTATGACCCTCTGCAACAAGAATTCTGGACTGCTTTTCACCCTCTGCTCTGAGGATTGCCTCACGGCGCTCACGTTCAGCCTTCATCTGCTTTTCCATGGCGTCCTGAATCTCTCTGGGCGGGATAATGTTTTTAAGCTCAACACGATTTACTTTGATTCCCCAGGCGTCTGTCGCCTCGTCAAGAATGACCCTGATCTTTGTGTTGATGGTATCACGGGAAGTCAGTGTGGAATCAAGCTCCAGCTCACCGATGATGTTACGCAGCGTGGTGGCGGAAAGGTTCTCAATAGCTGCAATAGGGCTTTCCACACCGTAGGTGTAAAGCTTGGGGTCCGTGATCTGATAGAACACGACCGTGTCGATCTGCATCGTTACGTTATCCTTGGTGATAACCGCCTGCGGCTTGAAATCAACGACCTGCTCCTTGAGTGAAACGATTTTAGCAATCCTGTCAACGAACGGGATTTTAACATGAATACCCGTTTCCCAGGTGGCGAAATAGGTGCCGAGTCTTTCCAGAACGTACGCCTTTGACTGGGGTACGACCCTTATGTTTGTTAAAATCAGCGCGATGATAGCAATGATAATCAGCGCTAAAACAATGAATAATGCCATAATTTTCTCCTTAATTCTTAATTGTTTTTTGTGACGATCAGCTTTACACCCTCAATTCTATTGATAACTACATCACTGTCCTTGGGTATTAAGCTGCCGTCAACTGACCTTGCAGTCCAGATTTTTCCGTCGATCTTCACCTGACCTGTTGCTTTGATATTGTCAATATCTTCCACAACGATACCGACCTGACCGATAACCTTGTCTGCATTAGTATACTCTTTTTTCGGGTGAATATATTTTTTCACAAGCGGTCTTGTGATAACAAGAGCCAAAATCGTGACGGCTATAAATACGATGACCTGAACGACCGGAGACGCGCCGAAAAGAGCAGCTATAAGCGCCGCAACGGCTCCCAGCACAAACCAGATGGAAACAAGCTGCGCCGTAACAGCCTCCGCAACAGCGAAGATAACAATTGCCGCCGCCCAGAAAATGTACATTGTCGTCTGTGTAATTTCAACCATTGAAATCACTTCCCTTCTTTTTGCTTTTGGTATCAATATATTTTTATATTGCAAAATCATTTTACCATATATCGTACTTAAATTCAACATTTTGTCTGTTTATGCGACCTGATTTTACACCGTATTCATGATTATAGAAAAATTTGTTATATGTGTTTCAGTCTTGCGTATACAGAATATTATGCTTCGTTTCTATTGACAATGCGTAAGGGTATGCTATTATTTAATTAAAAGGTAGCAAAACAAAAGAGAAATAGATAATAAATCACAGGAAAGTCAGTTGAGATATGATAAAAGTTATGTTTGTCTGCCACGGCAATATTTGCCGCTCGCCTATGGCAGAATTTATTTTTAAAGATATGGTAAAAAGCAGGGGCTTGCTGGCGAATTTATGATTGCGTCATCTGCCACAAGCACGGAGGAGATATGGAACGGGACAGGCAATCCTGTTTACCCTCCTGCCAAAAGGGAACTTGAAAGGCACGGCTTATCCTGCAGTGGCAAAAGGGCGGTTCAGCTTAAACCGGGTGATTATGAAAAGTACGATTATTTTGTCGGTATGGACAACGCGAATATACGCAATATGAAACGAATCTTCGGCGGCGACCCGAAAAATAAAATCAGCAGACTTATGGATTATACGGACCACGGCACGGATGTTGCGGACCCATGGTATTCCGGCAGATTTGATACGGCGTACCGTGATATTTATGACGGCTGCGCAGGACTTTTAAATTACTTAAGAAAAGGAAAATAACTATGAAAATTTATAACAAACTTGTCAGGGATAATATCCCACAAATCATCGCACAAAACGGGCAGAAGGCACATATATCCACGCTTGATAGCGATCAGTATAATATTGCATTGAGGAAAAAGCTGTGCGAGGAAGTGCAGGAGTATCTTGACAGCGAAGATATAGAGGAGCTTGCGGATATTATGGAGGTTGTGGAGGCTCTGGCGGTTTTCCGTGGAAGTACACTGGACGAGGTGCTGAAAGTGAAGGAGAAAAAAGCCGCAAAGAACGGCAAGTTTGAAAAAAGACTGTTTCTTGAAAAAGTGGAGGATTGATGCGGATAGGAGGGTATGTTTGTGAACGGGAAACTCAGAAATATGGCTACAATTTACATAAAAAGCAAAGATAAAATACTTTTGCTTGACAGAATCGGATCCAGAGTTGTAAAACGTTCTTGGTGTGGAGTTGGCGGTCATTTTAAAGCGAAGGAAATAAATGATGCAAAAGCGGCTGTTTTGCGTGAGATGAAGGAAGAAATCGGGCTGAATGAACGTGATTTGGAGCATTTTAATTTGCGCTATATTGCCCTACGTCCGGTGAAAAACGAGTTGAGGATAAATTACTATTTCTTCGCTGATTTAAAAGACGGAGTTAAAATAAATCAGAATTGCAACGAGGGCGTTCTGGAATGGGTCGATATTGATAAAGTAAATGACAGAAAGATGCCGTATACAGCCCAGATCGTCATGAAACATTATCTTGAAACGGGAATACATACCGAAGAATTTTATTCAGTGACGGTTGATGATCATAATGTAAATATTATTTCTCTGGGGCTTTCATAATAAAAATAGTATGTAAATATATGCTTTTATATATCCGTTTCAGTCATTATCTGATAATATAGTAATAAAGGGAGGAGTTAATATGTCAACATTGGGTAATTTTTTGTGGTTTATATTCGGCGGATTTATCAGCGGTCTGAGCTGGCTGGCTATCGGATGTTTATGGTGCCTGACGATCGTGGGAATACCTGTGGGTAAACAGTGTTTCAAACTTGCGTCGGTAAGCTTTTTCCCCTTTAAAAAAAAATCGAATACGGAGGAGGCGCCGTATCTTTCTTGCTGAATATCGTATGGATGCTTTTTTCAGGTATTCCCCTTGCGCTGGAGCATCTTGCGTGGGGCGTTATTCTTTGTATAACAATCATCGGTATACCCTTCGGTAAGCAGCAGTTCAAACTGGCAAAGCTGGCGCTTATGCCCTTCGGCGCGGAAATAAGAGAAAAATAGAAATAACGTAAAAATAAAAGGTACTGCAGCAGGGTTCATCTGTTACAGTACCTTTTCTTTTTAACATATTCTCGGCAGGCCCTGACCGTAGAGGACGTTTACCTGTCTTTTTCCGCCGATGGGGGTAATCAGCGTTACACCTGATCCGTGTCTGACCGTTCCGATGATCTGCGCGTTCTTGCCGTATCGGCATTGCCTGATGATCTCAACAGCCTGCTCAGCCTGTTCCATAGGCATGACAGCCACCAGCTTGCCCTCGTTGCCCATATGGAGAATATCAAGTCCAAGTATTTTGGCAAAGGAGCTGACCTCGGCGTTAACCGGTATGCTCTCCTCCCTGAGTTCAATATTTACCCTTGAAGCTTTGGCAAGCTCGTTTAATACTGTACCCAGTCCGCCCCTGGTCACGTCACGCATACAGTGAAGCTCGATACCTGCTTTGAGCATTGCCTGAACCATTTCGCCCAGAGGAGCGTTGTCGGATTTTATATTGTTTTCAATATGCATTCTTGCGGAGAGTATGGCGGCATGGTGGTCTCCCATATTTCCGCTGACCACAACGGCGTCCCCCTCACGGAGATTTGTGGAAACAATGTCCGTGCTTTCCTTAACGAAGCCCACGCCCGTGGTGTTGATATAAATGCCGCCGCTGCCTTCGATTACCTTTGTATCGCCGCAGATTATGGTGACGCCGGCCTCCCGCGCCGTATCCGCCATGGATTTCGCGATCAGCGCAAGAGTATCCGTATCCGCACCCTCCTCAATGATAAAGGCGGAGGTGATATATTTCGGCACTGCGCCGCGCATAAGCAGATCGTTGACGGTTCCGCAGATGGAAAGCCTGCCGATATTGCCGCCCGGAAAAATCAGCGGCGTCACCACAAAGGAGTCGGTCGTCACCGCGATTTTGGACGAGCTGTCAACAACAGCGCTGTCCTCCATCCTATTTAATATAGGGTTTGAAAAGTGCTTGGCGAAAACCGATTCAATCAAATCTGTGGTGGATTTTCCGCCGCTGCCGTGGGCAAGTGTGATTTTCATATTACTGACCTCGGTTATTGATATAGTAGTGAAAACAGGAGCCTTCGTTGGATACCATACAGGCGCCTTGTGGATTTTCAGGCGTACACGCCTTTGCGAAAAGGGGACATTCGCAGGGGGAAACAAAGCCGGTAATGACTTCGCCGCACCTGCATTTTTTATTCCTTACATGATCGTTTACAAGCGCTCTGCTGCCGGCGTCATAACGGCTGTATTCCTCTTTCAGAGCCATTCCGGAATGTTTTATTTTCCCGATTCCCCGCCATACGGCATCACAGGGCTCAAAGTATTTATTAACAAGATGCTTTGCCTTTTCATTTCCGCTTTCGGTTACTGCGGATTTGTAGAGATTCAGCACCTTTCCCTGACCCCTGAGTTTCACAAGGGCATAAATGGACGCAAGGAGCTCTTGGGCTTGGAAACCGCTGACAACAAAGGGCAGGTCGTATTTTTCAGCCAGGGGCTTAAAGGCGTTTGCTCCTGTAATCACGCTGACATGACCCGGTGCGATGAAACCGTCGATCTTTCCGTCCATCTGACATAAGGCATCAATGGCGGCGGGCATGGTCTTAAGCGCCGTCAGAAGCTGAATGTTCTGTATATGATTTTCCATGATTTTTTCAAGCAGTACGGCGTAGATCGGTGTGGTGGTTTCAAAGCCTACTGCGGCGAAAACGAACATGGTGTTTTCATCCTGCTTTGCAAGGTCTATGATCTCAAAGGGGGAGTACACCATCTGAATCCGTCCGCCTTTTGATTTCGTTTCCTGCAAAGCGGATTCTGAGCCGGGTACTCTGATTAAATCGCCGAAGGTGACAACGCAGGTGTTTTCCATCAGCGCAAGCTCGCACAGCCTGTCTATATAATCGGCGACGGTAACGCATACCGGGCAGCCGGGACCGCTGATGAGCCTGATCTTATCGCTTAAAAGAGAGGGAATCCCGCTTTCGCTTATGGCGGCGGTATGTGTTCCGCAGACCTCCATAAAAGACAGATTTTCTCCGTCGTATGTCCGAAGAAATTCCGTTATATCCTTAATATCCATCAGGACAGCTCTCCCAGCTCGTTAAAAATGTCAATCATATTTTTTGCCTCATCTTCGGATAAAACCTGAATGATAAGCCCTGCGTGCACAAGCACATAGTCACCAATTTTTACGTCAACTATGCCCTTATCCGCATGAATCTTGTTTCCGTTATAGTCCACAACGGCGGTGCTGCCGTTGATTTCAGTTATCTTACCGGGTGCCGCAACACACATCTTTATTCCTCCATACTTGATAAATATGCCTGACCCAGAGCGATTCCGCCATCGCCGCAGGGTACGCTTTCATTCATATATACCGTAAAACCTTTTTCTTCCAGTTTTTCTATCGAACGGGCGGTGATGATCCGATTGTTGAACACGCCGCCGCTCAGCGCGATCTGACGGACGCCGTATTGTTTTTTATATTTTTGAGCGATACGGACGATCAGATCGCATATCATGAGGTGAAAGCCCAAGGCAAGCGTCTCGGCAGGCGCCTTGCTTTTTGCTGTTTTTATTTCGTTTAATATTTCAATCGGGTCGAGAGAGGGAGTCAAAGAATATGCTCTCTCCGCTTTTTTAGCCATGCTTTCAAGGGCGCAGGCGCATTCTCCCTCATAGGAATTGTACTGCTTGATTTCCAGCAGAGCGCATACCGCGTCAAAGAGCCTGCCCATGCTGGACGAAAGCACGACGCCGATATGATTTTCAATGGCTTTGTCAACCAGTTCATTGCCGCCCAGGTAGCAGTCCAGCGCAAGCTTTGCGTTTTTTGACACCTCGTCTGAGGACAGCATCGTGGCATATTTTAAATGCTCGACTCGGCTGATTTTTTTTTCTTCAAAAAGGAATACTTCGCTGCCCCACACGGCGCCGTCGTCACCGTAGCCCGTTCCGTCAAAGGCAAAGCCAAGTACCTTGCCTTTTAAATGATGCTCCGCGATGACGGACGCTGTATGCGCTTTATGATGCTGAATTTTCCTATCCGTATTTTCAAACATATTTGACGAATAATACCCCGGGTGGGCATCGGATACGATTTTTTCTGTTTGAAAGCCGTGCAGCTTCGCAAATCTGTTTATGTTTGATTTATAGCAGTCATATACCGCTTTATCATCAAGGTCGCCGAAATGCTGACTGAAAAATACATCATTGTCTCTGTGAAAGGCAAATGCGGCTTTCAGATCTCCGCCCAGACACAGCGTGTCCCGCACGGCTTTATGGTCGATTTCTATTGTCAGCGGGACATATCCTCTTGCTCGGCGTATAAACTGGGTTCTGCCGGCGGTAACGCACACCACGCTGTCGTCAATCGGTGTAAGGATTTCTCGATTATGGGAAAGCACAGCTACACCGAATTTTTTAATTTCCTCGTCGTCGGTTATGATGGGCTCGCCGCTTACATTGGCGCTGGTCATCACCAGCGGCGATACCTGGTCAAGCAACAGGATCTGAATGGGATTGCAGGGCAGAAAAGCGCCGATATAATCACTGTCGCCGCACACCGAGCTGTCAAAATCCTTTATTTTTTCAAGCAGGACAATGGGGCGGGCGGGGGAGAGCAGCAACGCTTCTTCCTTGCCATTTACTTTGCAGTATGCTTTGATTTCGTCAAGGGAGGAAAACATGACCGCAAAGGGCTTGGTTTCTCTCCCCTTGATTTCCCTGATTTTATTTACGCTTATTACACTGTCGGTACGGCAGGCGAGATGATATCCGCCTATATCCTTAATGGCCAGTATTTTACCCTGCTTTAAAAGTTCAGCCGCGCTTTCAACCGGCATATTTGTCTTTGGTCCGCAGTCATTGCAGGCGATGGTCTGGGCATGGCACCGTCTGTCATATACCGATCGGTATTCGGTTTTACATCTGTCACACATAGCAAAGGGTGACATGGTTATGTTTTCCCTGTCATAGGGCAGGGATTTTATGATTGTATATCTCGGACCGCAGTTTACGCAGCTGATAAAAGGGTGGCGGTATCTGCGGTCGTTTTTATCCCTGAGTTCCTTTTCGCAGTCGTCGCAGGTGGCAAGGTCGGGAGTCAGAAAAGGAGTTCGGTTATCATTGCCGGAATGTACGATTTCAAAATCGGAAAACGGTATTTCATCTATATTTTCCGTTTCATATTCTTTTATATCAAACAAGGCAATAAGGCGCCGGACATATTCGTCCAACGCCTGTTTACTTCCGCTGATGATCAGGCTGACATTTCCGCCTGTATTTTTAACCTGACCTTTTATTCCAAGGTCCTTTGCGGTACGCTGGGCGGCAGGCCGGAAACCTATTCCCTGAACGATACCGTGGAAGGTTAACTTTCTTGTCATCAGGATTACTCCTTGTGAAGTGTAACAACACCCTTTTCACCGTCGTCGTCAACTGTGCTCAGCGCCTTGAATTTCAGGCAGGCGTCAATACAGGCGCCGCACTGCACGCACTTGTCACGGTCTATGGACCAGGTCTTTTCACCCGTTCTGTCAACGGTTATACATTCCTGGGGACACTTCCTTGCGCACAGACCGCAAAGAATGCACTTGGACATATCATTTACGATCTTGCCGGGTTTGGTCTCCGGAATCGGCTGACTGTAGCTGTCAACGATTTTTTCCGAAGACGGCGCCGTATATCCCGGCACCATGGAAAGACATTTCTTCGGACAGGCGTTTACACAGGCGGAGCACTGAACGCAGCCCATTCTTTCAATGGACCAGGTCTTGTTTGCTCTGTCCACAGTGATGGCGCCGGACATACACTTACGTGAGCAGATACCGCACATGATGCAGTCGTCAATATTGATTTCAACATGACCTCTGCTGCGCTCCGGATACGTTCTCGGTACAGCCGGATACTTTTCGGTAGCCGGCTTGGAAAAAAGATTCTTTAAAGCGGTAAAGGAAAAATTCATGATTCCCATATATCTTTTCCTCCTATCTTTCCGTGCAGCTTACGCAGGGGTCGATGGTTAGTATCTGAAGCGGTACATCAGCAAGGTCCGATCCCGGAAGAATATGGATAAGGGATTGGATGTTCGTGAAAGTGGGAGTGCGGATTCTGAAACGCTCCAGGAACTTTGTTCCGTTGCCCTTGCAGTAGAATATCGCTTCGCCCCTGGGTTGTTCCACTCTGGCAAACGCTTCACCGTCGGGATTGCCTTTTATCTGATTGGCAATGGAACCTTCGGGTATCTTGTCAACAAGCTGTCTGATAATATTGAAGGACTGGAAAATTTCCCCGATACGCACAGCGCATCTTCCCCAGCCGTCGCACTGATCGGATGTGATGATTTCAAATTCTACCTTGTCATAAGCCTCATAACCTGTCATACGCGTATCCAGCTTGATACCTGCCGCTCTTGCCATAGGACCTACCGCGCCGAGACGAATGGCGTCCTCTTTGGTGAGAATGCCCACGTCTCTCAGACGTGAGTCAACTGTATAGTCGTTCAGAAATGTTTTTACAATCTTTTTTAGGTCTTTTTCCATATCATCAAAAATGCTTACAAAGCTTTTGAGCATGGAAGAATCCATATCTTTGAGCACACCGCCCACCTTATTGACAGAGAAGATAACGCGTCCGCCGGTGGAGGCTTCAAACATATCCAGTACTTTTTCTCTCATTCTCCAGCACTGCATAAACAGCGCGTCGAAGCCGAAAGCGTCCGCAAGCAGACCTAACCAGAGCAGGTGGGAATGAATACGGCTCATCTCTCCCCAGATTGTTCTGAGGAACTGTGCCCTTTCAGGCACCTCTGCGTTAAAAATTCTTTCAAGGGTCTCGCAGTATGCCATACCGTGTTTAAAGGAGCATATGCCGCAGATTCTCTCAACAACATACTGATAATCGTTGAAATCTCTTTTTTCCGCAAGACTTTCAAGACCTCTGTGCACAAAACCGATGGAGGGGATCGCCTCAACGACCTTTTCATCCTCAAGCACAAGGTCCAGATGAATCGGCTCCGGCAAAACGGGATGCTGAGGACCAAAGGGCACAACTGATCTTTCACCCATTATTCTTTCGCCTCCTCTTCTTTTTTAACGACCTTTACAGCGTTTTTTACTTCCTTTTTAAACGGAGTTTTCTTGGCTATTCTGTATAGCTTGTTGTTGTAGTCTGGATTTATGGATTTTATTTTAACGCCGAACAGCTCTTTCATCTCATTTTCATAGAGCATAGCTGACGGGAAAAAGTCTGAAATGGTATTGATTTCCTCATCAATAGGAACGATGATTTTATAGTTTTCAAAGGTGTAATCAATGGCAACGGAGTAGATCAGCTCATTGTACCCTTCAAAGGCTGTGGCGCAGATCTGGGCGAGCCTGTAGCCTGCCCTCTGCTTTTCAAGCATGATTTTATAAAGGGTGGGCATATCCACTGTTTCAAGCGTATATTCTTCTCTCATTTAATTACCCTCCTTCAGCTTTTTGCTTTTTTCTCTCAAAAGCGCCAGAGACTGGACAACGCCGTCAATGATCGCTTCCGGTCTTGCCGCGCAGCCCGGTACATATATATCTACGGGGATGACCTTGTCAACGCCGCCGAGGATATTATAGCAATCCTTGAATACGCCGCCGTTGCAGGCGCATATGCCTATGGCGCACACAACCTTCGGCTCGGTCATCTGTTCGTATATCTGTTTTACAACATCCTTGTTCTGCTCGTTAACGGAGCCGGTAATCAGCAGGATGTCCGCATGCTTTGGATTGCCGGTATTGATTACGCCGAAACGCTCAACATCATAAACGGGAGTCAGGCAAGCCAGCACTTCAATATCACAGCCGTTACAGCTTGAGCCGTCATAGTGCATAATCCATGGTGATTTTGATACGTCAGCCATTTTTATACCCCCTTCGTAAATACTTCAAGAATAAAGACGTTAAGCGCTCCGATGATAATTGTTGTGATCCAGGAGTTCTTAAACATTTTTTGCCATTTAACACGGGCGTTTGTATTGTCAACAAGGACTAATACAAAGTAGCTTATTGAAATAGCAATAAGGGCAATGAAAATCGTCCACCAGTTTGCATTCAGGAAGAACAGAGCGATCACGCCCATAAGGAATACGCTTTCATACCAGTGAGCGATCTCAACGATAGCGAACATTTCTCCTGAAAATTCAGTGGTTATACCTTTGACCATTTCCTGATGTGCATGGTGACTTGTGGCAAGGTCAAAGGGATGCTTCCTCAGTTTGATCGTCAGGATGAATACAAATCCCACAAATACGCCGGGGAGCATAATGATCGGCAGCGTGCCGTCATGCATAACGATTTCACGTACTTTAAAAGTACCTGTCGCCAGGTAAAATCCCACTGCCGTAAGCAGAACCATAGGCTCATATGCCAGCATCTGCATCATTTCGCGGTTGGCGCCCATATTGGCGTATGGAGAATGCGCGCTTGTTGCGGCAAGGATAAGAAACAGATTTGCCGTAGTCAATGCGAAGAATACAAGGAGCAGATCAAATCCGCCGAAAAAGAGACAGCCTGTAAAGATTACAAAAACAAGGAATGTCAGCAGATAGAAAATCTGAACGTGATTTACAAATACGGTCTCCTTTTTCAAAAGCTTGATCACATCATAAAAGGGCTGAAGAATGGGAGGGCCCTGCCTGCCCTGCATACGCGCGGTGATCTTTCTGTCTATTCCGGACATCAGACCGCCGATCACAGGGGCGAGTATAATATAGGCGACAATGCTGAGAATAATTTTTACCGTACCTGTCATCAGAAAGCACCCCCTATTGAAATAACCATAAATGAAACGATCAGTATGATGGATACAATGACCGAAGGATTCCAGAGCTTCTTTTCACCGAATATATCTTCCATATACCAGTTTGCCAGGAAGAATCGCCTCTTTTCGCCCATGGAGTCGATATAATTCATCTGGTCGCCTGCGTTTACGCCGTTGATATAACGGTCAACCTTTTTGTATTTTGTATGCCTTGCGGAAATCCAGGATAAGCCCGGGATAACGAAAATCGCAATCAGCATGATCATCATTATGATGATATTGTCGCTGGATATAACCGAATAGGCATTGTTGAATACATTGTGGATATAAGGAATAATGACCTCTGATGAAATAAACGGGAACGCAAAGCAAAGCATAACCATAAACGCTGAGTGAATCAGAATGGATACCCACTGATTGGCGGAGGTGGTATTCTTGGCTTTTACGTCGTTGTTTTTTGACGCCAGTACGGTCGCCATCCATTTCATCCAGTAGAAAAGGGTGGTGGCGCTGCCGAAGCATACGAACAAAATAAGAATGATCGAGCCGTTGTCAATAAATGCTTTGAGCGCAGCCCATTTTGAAATCAGCATACCGAACGGAGCCAGGAACATACCCGCAATACCGATAACGAGAGTCCAGGCAAGATAAGGATGACGGCGGACAAGACCGTGCATCGTTTCTATATCCCTTGAGCCTGTTGAGTTCTCGATAGCGCCCACGGTCTGGAATAAAAGCGATTTGGATACAGCGTGGAATATGAGAAGGAATATGCCTGCCCAGACTGTTTCCTCCGCGCCTACGCCGGCACATGCGGTAATCAGACCAAGGTTGGATATGGTCGAATATGCCAGCACCTTTTTGCCGTCGCTTACGGTAATGGCGAGCATGGACATGACAAGGAAAGTAAATCCGCCTACAAGGCTTACCATCGTGCCCGCGTAGGAGTCTGCAAGAACAGGGGAGAGCCTCAGCAGCAGGTACACGCCCGCCTTGACCATTGTGGCGCTGTGCAGCAGAGCGGATGAGGGCGTGGGCGCCACCATTGCGCCGAGCAGCCATTTGGAGAAGGGAAGCTGCGCGCTTTTGGTAAGAGCGGCAAAGGAGAGCAGAATAACCGGAACAACGATTATTGTACCGTCACACAGGATAAGACTCTGCATATCGGTAACATGGAACTGCATTCCCGCTATGACGATTGCCGCCGCAAATCCGCAGCCGCCCAAAAGATTCATCCACAGGGCTCTGAAGCAGTTGTGGATAGCCTCTCTTGTCTTTGTATATCCGATGAGAAGGAAGGATACAACGCTTGTGATCTCCCAGAAAAAATACATCCAGATAAGGCTGTTGGAAAGAACAAGTCCGAACATTGCGCCGAGGAAAACGTAAAGCAGGGAGAAGAAATATCTCCTCCTGTCCTTAAATTCTTTATGGTGATTGTGGTAATCCTTCATATATCCGCAAGCATAAACTGTTATAAGAGTACCAATTACCGCGACGATAAGCACCATAATTACAGTAAGCTGGTCAATGTATATTTTATTTACCAGCTGATGGGGGGCGTGTCCGCCAAGTTCATACCAGAACATCAGTACAGTCTGAACGATTGACAGCACGGCGGCGTAATACTGCTTGTATTTTATGCTCAGCACCGTTACAAGCACCATAAGGAATGCCTCTGCGGCCATCATTGCGTAGTCAACTATTTCCGTTTCGCTGAAAAGAGAAATGCTGTCAGCGCCTGATGTGAAATACTTAACGGCAAAAGCTACCGCCATACCTATTACGGCAATGCTGCTGACATAGGTGATGATTTGCCTGACTGTGTTGTTTTTGAATATGCTAAGAAGCAGCGCGCTTAAAAAAGGAAACCCAATCAGAACAATAATCAAACTTTCCATTTTACCGTCCTCCTCAGTAAAAACATATTTTTCCATATAATATGTTTTAAATATATTAGCCGGTAATATAATATCACTAACTTTTATTACGGTCAACTTAAATTCGTTAAAAATATCACAGAATTTATCCTAAATATATATACAAAATGACTAATTTTTTAATATTGGCTGTTTGCTGTTGCTTTTTGAATTTGCGGAGATTATACTAAGTATGAGATAAAAACCGACAGGATTTGTTCTTTATCGTCAAAATCTTGTCGTTTATTTTACAGTGTTGATAGTAGGAGATGGAGTTTTGGCCAAAAAAATCAGAATTTATACCTGTCTTGCTATTGCGTTTATTATTGTCTGCGCCACAGCGGCGATTGTCGTTGTCAGCGAAAAAGATATTGATGTGGTAAAAAATATAGAAATGACCGGAAATACCAGTGACTCGATTGAAGTGAACTGGAACGAGGTAAAAGGAGCCGAAGGCTATCACATTTATCTTTTGAACAGCGACAGCGGGCAATATGAAAAATTCACCGATGTAACAGGAGGACAGAACTGTACATATGTTTTTAAGGAAATGGAAGGCGGAACAGTTTGCAAAGTAAAAGTGACCGCTTTTAAATTTTTCAACAATAAGGAATATGAAAGCGAGGAAGCCCAGGAGGTAACCGTATTCTCCCTGCCTGATGTACCGGATATTATGGTTTCATCACCGGAGGAGGGGATGTTAAGCGTTAACTGGACCGCCCAGACAAACGCTCTGGGATATGAGCTTCAGTACTCCAAAAACGAGGATTTCAGTGACGCGCAGGATGAAGTCCTGTTTGAAAATTCTTTTAAGGTGGAAAATCTCACGCCCAAGGATATCTATTATGTCAAGGCGAGAGCTTTCATAGAGGTAAACAATAAAAATGTTTATGGTCAGTGGTGCGATCCCTCAAAAATTGAAATAAAGAAAAAGGTTGTTATGAATCCGGATATTGACCCGAAAAAGCCTATTGTAGCGCTTTCCTTCGACGATGGTCCGGGGTTTGATGAGGACGGAGTCAATTCCACGCAGGAGATACTGAAGGTGCTTGAGGAATACGGCGCAAGGGCGACTTTCTTTATGTGCGGTTCAAGGATCAATAAATCCAACGCACAGCTTTTAAAAAAGGAAATTGAGCTGGGCTGCGAGCTGGGCAATCATACATACAGCCACAAGAATTACGGTAAAAAAGTGACCGCAGAGGATATTAAAAAATGCAGCGATACGATTAAAAAGGTGAGCGGACAGTATCCAACGATCTTCAGATGCCCCGGAGGAGTGATGACAAAGAAGATTCAGGAGGAATGTAAAAAAGAGGGTCTGCCCATTGCCTACTGGTCTGTGGAGCCTGAGGACTGGAAAACACGTGACGCGGATAAAATCTATAAATCCGTAATGAAAAATGTGTATGACGGCTCAATCATTTTGCTGCACGATATTTACCCTTCCACTGCCGAGGCTGTCAAAAAGATCGTTCCAAAGCTTATTGAGGAAGGTTATCAGATTGTAGGCGTCAGTGAGATGATTACCGTAAAAAACGGCGGAAATCCCCCTGAGGCCGGACAGCAGTATATTGATTACAACACGATAAACAATAATACCTAAAATCAGAAGAAAGGCGGTTCAATTTGAACCGCCCTTTGTTTTTTTTTGTGAAATAGGATTCGCAAACTCATTTTTTCTTCTAAATTTATTGTATCTTTATAAAACCGCCTTGAGAAATTGCTGCAATCGCGGGTCCTTGGGTGCGTTGAACAACTCCTGAGGGGGAGCGTCCTCCACGATATATCCGTCCGCCATAAACAGTACATGGTCGGATACTTCGCGGGCAAAGCCCATTTCATGGGTGACGACCACCATGGTCATGCCGTCCTTCGCCAGGTTTTTCATTACCTGCAGAACTTCCCCGACCATTTCCGGGTCAAGGGCCGACGTAGGCTCGTCAAAGAGCATGACTTTGGGGTTCATTGCCAGCGAACGAACGATTGCCGCCCTCTGCTTCTGTCCGCCGGAAAGCTGGGACGGATAAGCGTCTGCTTTATCCTCAAGCCCTACCAGTTTCAGCAGTCGTAAAGCGTCCTCCGCCGCTTCCTCCTTGGTTTTCAGTTTCAAATTGACCGGAGCAAGCGTGATGTTTTTCATAATCGTCAGGTTGTTAAATAGATTAAAATGCTGAAAGACCATTCCCATATGCTGACGGATTTTATTGACGTCGCATTTTTTATCGGTGATGAGTTCATTCTCAAACCAAATCTCACCCTCGGTGGGCGTTTCAAGCAGGTTCAGACATCTTAAAAATGTGCTTTTGCCGGAGCCGGAGGGACCGATTACCACGATTTTCTCGCCCTGATTGATTTCATAATCTATGCCTTTTAGAACTTCGTTGTCGCCGAAGCTCTTTTTTAAATTACAGACTTTTATCACTTTTTCTCAGACTCCTTTCCATGATCCTGATCAGCAGGGAAATAAGTACAACAAGCACAATGTAAATGAGAGCCATTACAAGATAAGGAATCATAAATTCATAGCTGTTTGAGCCGATTCTGTTGAAGGCTACGTAAAGGTCCGTGGCGCCTACGAAGCTGACGACGGAGGTTTCCTTTATAAGTGAAATAAATTCATTGCCCAGAGTCGGCAGTATATTTTTTACCGCCTGGGGTATTACGATTTTCATCATGGTCGTGCCGTAGCTGAGTCCCACGGAACGTCCGCCCTCCATCTGCCCCGGATCAACTGAAAGGATACCTGCTCTCATGATTTCCGATATATAGGCGCCGGAGTTCATTCCGAACACAACAATCGCGACAGATACAGAGTTTATATGGATGCCCATAAGCGGCAGCAGCACGTAATAGAATACAAGAAGCTGTACAACGATGGGCGTTCCTCTGAAAAGACTGACGTAGAAAACCGATAGTTTGTCCAGTATTTTTACAAGGATATTATTTTTCGGAACCACTCTTATTGTGGCGATAACCGTACCTATAACAATTCCTATAAGCAGGCCGCACACCGCAATGATTGCCGTGTTTTTTAAACCGAGAAGTACGGTTCTGTAGCCGCCCTGGTTAATAAAGAATTCTATAAATACTTCTATTTTTCTGTCAAAATTCTGCATAATACTTACCTTTAAGCCGGTTGGACTTTCTTTCTCTTGCTAAAAAATAGCCTCACCCGAAAACCTTTCGGCACGAGTGAGGTTCTTTTCAAATGAACGGATTAAGCAACAGAATTGATTGCTTCGGTGATTGCCGCGGCAGGAGCTGCGTCAATGATAACATACTGAACACCGCCGTTGATCAAATCCTGAACGGCAAGCGAACCGTTGCTGTAACCCGTGAACGTTGCGTTCAATCCCGGGAAGCCCAAATCCTCACTGCCCTGAACATAGGACTGACCGGTCGTACCGTTCTGACCGCCGATATTTACTGATGAGTCAAAGCTGTTGAGGATTTTTACAACGTCTTCTGCTGTCTGGCAGTCGTCAAAGGTAGTGTCATCGCCTTTTACAATAAGCTTCTGTGAAGCGGCATAGTATGATTCTGTAAAGTCAACCTGCTGCTGACGTTCTTCGCTGACAGTAAGGCCGGCCATACCGATATCAGATTTTCCCTGCTGAACAGAAAGGAGAACCGCGTCAAACTGCATATCTTTGATTACAAGTTCCTTGCCAAGTCTGTCGGCAAGAAGCTGCGCGATTTCCATGTCTATTCCGTAGAATGTATCGCCCTGCTTGTACTCAAAGGGTTCAAACTCCGCATTTGTAGCAACGATAAGCTGGTCTTTTGAAGAATCTTCCGCTGCGGAAGTTACGCCTACGGGTGTGCCGTCCGCGAAGTAGTGGTTGCATATTTCATCAAGCTGTCCGTTTTCCTTGATTTCCTGAATAAGAGCGTTTGCCTCTTCCATAAGCTCCGGCTGGTTCTTATCAACACCGAACGCGTATTCCTCGTTTGTGAGTTCAATGTCGATCACCTTGACCTTTGCCTGCGCATTTGTCTGATCACCGCTGTTGGAGCAGCCTGCAAAGCATGTGATTGCCAATGCTGCGGCAAGAACAGCAACGAAAACCTTTTTTGCCAATTTCATTTTTCTTTCCTCCGGTTAAAATATATTTATGTAATATATTGAAAATAAAAGGACAAGGGCGTGGACACCCCTGTCCTTTTAATTAATTTATCATATTACTTATTTAAAGTCAACAAAAATAAATTATTTTAATGTATAAATATACGCAAAATGTATTGCTTAATCGGCGTTTGCCAGCCACTCGTATTCAGAAACATATATTCTTGTCTTATCCCACGGATCGCCGTCGAGATGACGGATAAGCCATACATAGTACATCTCGTAACCCGGAGCGGTTACCTGCTGGTGCGCGTTTCCGCCTCTGATGCACAGGCAGGTTCCGTTTTCCGTCTTATACGGTGTGTCGCCTTCAAATCCGGCGCCGAATCCCTCCGGATGGTCAAACTGATAGTAATAAAGCTCCGGCTGCGGGTGGTGATGCGGCGGATAACTGGACCAGCGGCCTGGCTGGTTAAACACCTCACCCATAACCATATTTGAATACGGGGCGTTGTCAAGGTCAAACATTGTGGACACGATTCTGTGTCCTGTTCCGTTCCACTGACCCTTACCGAATTCCTGATACAGACAATTTTCGGGATTATAAAATACGGGCTCCCAGCTTTTGTCATTATCGGTCATCTGCACCAACACTTCGCTGTTCTCAAGGGCGGTTACTTCCGCCTTTGTCTCCTTGCAGAAATGTACGGCGTAGGGTGTTTTTTCAAAGGGATTTTTTCTGGCGCAGTCTGCGTTTATTTTGTCCGCGACCTTAAAGTTGACCTTGCCAGATAAAAGGAGAATCGCGCACTCATTGTCTTTTTCAAATATTTCAATCTTTTCTCCCTTTTTTATCTTTTGGACATAAACGTCCATCAGCATCTCCGGATTGATTCCGTTCATCTGACAGAGTATTTTCTTTCCGTTTCCATCATATTCCGGTTTAAATAACATTTTGTTTACCTCACTTTATCTTACAACTTTTTTTATATTTGATTTTTCACCCATTACGATCAGATGCTCATTGCTTGAAAAAACATAGTCGGGTGAATTAATCGGGAATACTTTATCATTAAGTTTATATGCTATAACCGTAATATTGTGGATTTTTCTTACGTTTATTTTTGCAAGGGATTTGCCCACCCAGCTTTCCGGTACTGAAATCTCAAATATACCCGTGTCTTCGTTGAGTCTGAAATAGTCAAAAACATTTGAATTGCTGTATTCAACGGCTTTGTTATAGGCAGTGTCTCTTTCGGGATAAACGACTCTGTCAGCCCCGTTCTGAAGCAAAAACTTTTCATGAATAAGGGAGGAAGCTTTGGAAATTACATATTATGCCCCGAGCTCTTTCAGATAGCTTGTTATAACCAGACTGTCCTGAAAATCACCGGTGCATACAAATACAAAGTCATAATCTTCGACTCCAAGTGCCGCAAGATTGCTCTTTATGGTGAAATCGCCGATCTGAGCCGTTGTGACCTTGTCGGAATATTCATCAATAAGGGTTTCGTTTTTGTCAACAAGCATTACGTCGTTGTTCATCTCGCACAAATATTCCGCAAGATGATGACCGAATTTGCCGGCGCCGATAACGAGAATTGATTTCATAAAATGCTATTGTCCTTCTTTCCAAAAAAATTATATATTATACTGTTTGCGAAAAATGGCAAACTGTATTGTACGATTTGATCCCGCGTTTGCACACTGCCGAGTGTTATCCTACAAGCACGGTCCCCTTCGGCTTCTGCGAATTGCGGTTGACAAACTTGTTGGAGTCCAGGATGAAGATGAACGCAAACAGCAGCGACGTGATTCTGCCGATAAACATCAGCAGGGTAACAATGATTTCCGGCACCGGGTCAAGAAGCGGCGTGATGCCGGTGGTCATACCTACCGTGCCGAGCGCCGACAAGCATTCAAACAGAATGTCGGAGTATGCGAGTTCCGGCTGTAATATGGAGATGAGAAAAGTAGAAATAAAGATCTCCATAAGGTTAATGATGAAGATCGACGTTGCTTTTCTGGTGACGTCAACGCTGATCCTTTTGCCAAAGACCTCAATATCCTTGGAGTTTTTCAATGTCGCAAAGGTGCACAAAAACATAACTGCCACCGTGGCTGTCTTGATACCGCCGGCAGTGGAGCCGGGCGAGCCGCCGATGAACATCAGAATATCCGTGACTACCTCTGACTCTGTTGCCATCTGCGCGACAGGGACGCTGTTAAAGCCTGCCGTTCTCGGTGTTACGCTGGCAAAAAACGCATTTAAAATTTTCTGCCACTCGGTCATACCGGCAAACGTATTGTCCCGCTCAAAAATATAGAACAGGACAGTACCGCCAATCAGAAGTATGGCGGTTGTGAGCAAAGTGAGCTTAGTATGCAGCGTGAAGCGCTTTGCGCGGAATTTTCTGAACGCGATGTCATCCCATACGATAAAGCCGATACCGCCGATGATAATCAGCGAGGCGATTGTCAGCAGAATCACCGGATTTGTGTTTACCGTTACCAGAGAAGAGCCGGGCTCAATCCGCCCGAGAACATCAAATCCGGCGTTACAAAACGCCGATACCGAAAGGAAAACCGAGGTAAACAGACCGTTTTTAAAACCCATCTGAGGGATGAACTGCGTGCACAAAATCAGTGCTCCCGTAATCTCAAAAAAGGCAGTCCCGATGAGGACAACCCTGACAATTTTTTTGGTATCTCCCATGGGAATACTGCCGAAGCTTTCCTGCAGTACGAGTTTTTCACGCAGGCTGACTCTTTTTTTTATGAATCGCGACAGCATCGTCAATATGGTGATAAATCCCAGTCCGCCTATCTGAATAAGGCAGATGATGACAATCTGACCGAACAACGTCCATTTTGAAAAAGTGTCGAATATAATCAGACCGGTTACGCATGTTGCCGATGTGGCGGTTAATAAGGCGTCCAGAAAATTTACGCTGCCGGTTTTTATGGACACGGGCAGCATCAGCAATAATGTTCCCGTCATGATTACCGTAAAAAAGCTGGCGGCGACAATTTTAATATAGGACGAATAATAATTCCTGTTTTGTCTTTTTCTTTTTAATCTGAATTTAGCGGATTGATTGCTCTGTGCATTTTCCAAAGTTCTGTTCTCCTGAAAAATTATAGATAATCAGTTTTCAACAGGATGATAATTGGGTACAAACTGCTGAAGCTTTTCACGTACATCATTATCGTCAATATTGCTTAAAATGTCAATCATTTTTTTAAATTCTTTTTTATCAATTTGCGCAGGCTGATTTACAAAGATTTTTTCATTTGCTGTTTTTTGCCTGGTTTCCAGCTCTGACTCCATTGAAAGCTCCTCATAAAGCTTTTCACCGGGTCTGAGTCCGGTTATTTTTATTCCGATTTCTTCCACGGTAAAGCCGGAGAGCTTAATCAGGTTTTCAGCCAGATCCATGATCCTGACGGGTTCTCCCATATCCAGAACGAAAATCTCCCCGCCCTCTGCAAGACCGCCTGCCTGGCATACGAGCTGCGCCGCCTCCGGTATGGTCATAAAATAGCGGGTAATGTCCGGATGGGTTACGCAGACGGGACCGCCTTTTTCAATCTGTTTTTTGAATATGGGAATTACGGACCCGTGAGAGCCGAGAACATTTCCGAATCTCACTGCGGCATATTTTGTGTTTTGACTTACTTCGTTCATATACTGAACAATGATTTCGGTGATCCTTTTGGTCGCTCCCATAACATTCGTGGGATTCACCGCTTTGTCAGTGGAGAGAATAACCATTTTCGCGACTTTGTACCTGTCTGCCGCCAAAGCCACGTTATATGTACCGAATACGTTGTTTTTTACCGCTTCGCAGGGAGATGCTTCCATCAGCGGAACATGCTTGTGAGCGGCAGCGTGGAATACGACATCCGGATGGAATTCCTCAAATATTTCCTCAAGCCTCTGCGGGTCCCTGACGGAGCCGATTCTGACATGGATATTTATATTGTCGCCGTAGGTTTCCTTCAGTTCGTTTTCCAGCTCAAAGGCGCAGTTTTCGTATATATCAAAAATAATGATGGTTTTCGGATTGTATCTTGCGCATTGTTTGCAGAGTTCAGAGCCGATGGAGCCGCCGCCCCCCGTAACGAGGATGGTTTTGTCTATCAGGTATCTGCAAACTCTTATATCAAGCTTTACTTCATCCCGGGCCAGCAGATCGGTAATCTCCACATTGCGTATGCGGCGCATATTCGTGCTGTCCTGCAGAATCTCCTGCATGGACGGTGTGGTTTTGACTTTCCTGCCGGTAGAAACCGCTATTTGGGCTACTTCATTCTGCCTTTTCTGGGGTGCGGACGGGAAACATATTATGATTTCGTCAACATTGTATTCGTCCGCAAGCTGGGGAATTTGCGAGCAATTTCCGGCAATTTTGACGCCGTTGAGCCTTTTCCCTTTTTTCTCCGGATTGTCATCCACTGCCACAACCGGCTTGCATATATTCCACTGATTTGATTTGAGCTCGTCGATAATAGTGTTGCCCATATATCCGGCGCCGACGATCATGACGTTTTTAATATGGTGGTTTTTTGTGTTTGCCGGTAGGTGTCTGTTGAACTCGTTTCTGATGATTCTGAAGCCGATTCGCGGCAGACATGTGCAGACAATCAGTAAAATAAAATGCAGAACATATGCGTATAACGGGAGTATTGTGTACCCCAGAATCATTCTGAATATTAGCCTGTCAACAAGGTAGAGTGCCAGAGTGTCAAAAAACGAAGCGCCGACGCAGTTTATAATTTCCTTTGTTCCGGCAAATGTCCATATGCTTTTATAAAGTCTGAAAAAGTAGTTGATCAGCGCGACGATTATGCTTAACCCGATTAAATGCCAGGCGTTGAACAAAACGCCGTCATAGGCAAAGCTGTCAAAACCTCCGTCGTTTATAATATAACAGACAGAGATGTTTGACAGCGCAAAAAGCGCTATATCAATGAAAGCCAGCAGCATTTTTTTAAATGCGCTTCGTATTTCTGATTTTTTCACCCTCATACTCTTCCTCATTCTAACTAAATGTAAATCACGGCAAGTTATTTTTGCTTTATTTTTTTAGCAACCGCCACAAATACGGATATAAAGAAAGTTACCGCAATGATTGCAGCCGGTATGACATACAGTTGTTTATTCTGACTTAAAGCGTCAACATTAATTCCTATGCCCATTAAGACATTGTTGACATTTTCCCGGGCGGTGGTAACTTGCTCAGGAGAATTCGTGCTGTTGTGCTCCTGAGACGATTGCTGAGTTGTTACCTCCGCCACCGCTTCCTTTACAGAAAAATCACACTGCTTGTACAATTCGTTGTTGGCACAAACGACAACGGTGGCCGTGCCTGTCCCGACTGCCTTGATATCTCCGTCCGCGCCGATTTCAATAATCCCTTCCTCATCACAGAAATATCCCACCACAGCAGGCGCGCCGGAGGGCTCCACGGAATAATGCAGTTTTACTGTATCTCCTATCTGTAAATCGTAGGTTGAAGCGCGTATTTCCAGGCTTTCAAGCTCAACGGACTGCGTAGTTTCTTCGGTAGAGGTTTCAGTCGTTGCGTCACTCTTTTGGGTTGGGTTGCTC
>JAGHJI010000063.1 GCA_017886765.1 Eubacterium sp. | reverse complement strand
GTGTGGAGCTTCACGCCGCCCACGGCTATCTGATTCAGCAGTTTCTGTCCCCGAATACGAACAAACGTACGGATTCGTACGGCGGCAGTCTTGAAAACAGGATGCGCTTTCTCACCGAAATTATAGACGGTATCAGAAAAAACTGCGGCAAGGATTTTCCCATTGTTGTTCGCCTGACCGTTGATGAAATGTATGAAAGAATTGGTCAGAAAGGAAAGGGTTACGGACTTAACGAGGGTCTGAAAATGGCAAAGATACTCAGTGACAAGGGAATTGACGCCATTGACGTTTCCTCTGCGGCATACGATACTTTCAACTACTGGCTAGAGCCTACCACCTTTGACTGCGGTTGGAGGAAGAATCTTGCGGCTGAGGTGAAAAAGGTGGTTGATATTCCGGTCATTGCCGCCAATCTTATTCGTTCGCCTGAGCAGGCGGAATTACAGTTGGAGGACGGTATTCAGGATTTCATATCTCTCGGCAGACCGCTGATTGCAGATCCCCATTGGGTGAACAAAGTCAGTGCGGGTAATGAAAGCTTAATAAAAAGATGTGTTTGCTGTTTATACTGTTTTGAGAGTATGATGCATAACGCGTATAAATATAGTCACGGCCACTGTTCGGTCAATCCGTTTGTAGGAAGAGAGGACGTTTTGCTGAAAAAAGACGGCGGCGGCAGAAAGGTACTGATTGTCGGCGCGGGCCCTGCAGGACTGACAGCCGCCGAACTGCTTGCGAAACGGGAATTTGACGTAACCGTCCTTGAAAAAGAGAAGGAAGCCGGCGGACAGCTCAATCTGGCGAAAAAACCTCCTCATAAAGAAAAAATGGGCTGGGTGTGTGCCGATCTTCTGCATAATGTATTAAAACTCGGTGTTCAAGTAAAATATGGCGTAAACGCCACCAAAGAACGGATCGAGACATATGATCCTGATATCGTTATTACCGCTACAGGCGGCAGTGCCGTTTATCCAAAAGCGTTTCACGCTGAAAATGTTTCAACCGTTACGGAAATACTTGACGGTTCAGTAAAGCTTGAAAATAAAAAGGTGGCTGTAATAGGATCCGGTATGACAGGTCTTGAGACCAGTGAATTGTTAATTAAGCAGGGCAACAAAGTCGTAATCGTAGAGATGTCGGATACGATAGCCCCGGGAGCATGGTTCCAGCATGTTGACGACGCTATGCCTACGCTGAAAGCGGGAGGTACCGAATTCTTGCCGGGACACAAGCTGCTTTCAGTCGGTGAAAGGGGCATTATCCTTGAAAGGACAAAGGATAATACGAAGGTTGAAATTGACGTTGATTATGTGGTGCTTTCCATGGGCGTCAGACCAGAGGCGGATCTGTTTAATGAAATTAAAGACAGTAAAAGCTATAAGGCATATAATATCGGCGACAGTGTGAAGATAGGCAGAATTGCCGACGCCACGGAATCGGCATATCAGCTTGTGATGCGTATTTAAAGGTGCATGTATGATCCGGAATATTATAAAGAACAAAATGGATTCCTTTAATTCCAAAATCAGCGACAATCTTGATTTAAATTTCAGCGTGGTAAGTGAGCATATCCGTTCAATGGATGAATTTAACGAGCGGATCATGGATGATTTTAAAAGGAATAAGCAGCTTTTTTACAGGGGAGAAAGACTCAATGATCTCCACCGCCAGCTGCTTCCTACTATGCTGAGAAATACGAATGAAAAGCTGTTTGGCAGCGATATGGGAATCATTCATATTGACGCGCCTTTTTTGCTGGATTACTATGTGAGCATGGGCGATTTTGTCCATGTATTTCAAAACACAATGGGCATTGTGGATAAGAATCATTTGTATGAGATAAGTGCCTTTGCCCAGCATTATTGTGATTTTTCGCCTTTGATCGATTTTACGAAAAGTATTTATCCCGCTCTGTCTTTCGCGATCAAAGACAGGGACAATGTGGAGGACGATATTGTTCTTTATGTGCTGGAACTTAAGGACAGCGGCGATTATACTGACGATATCAATGTCGCGAATCAGTGGCTCAAGGATTTGAGCGTATATACCTACAATATCAATGAAAAAAGCGTTAAGGTGGCGGTAAAAGATATGATCGGCGCAAATCCGCTGACCGCTGCGTCCGATGAACTGAGAGCGCATTTGGAAAGAATTACCTCCATGCCTTCACCCAAAGCCAAACTGATTGATGTACCGGTAAACACAAGAATGAAATTCCAGCAGGGCGTATTTTTGCTGCTGACGGATTTTCAGTTTTTTAAAAACACATATTTTACTAAAAATATACGCGAACAGTTTTTAATCACAAAATATATAATAGATAAGGATATATGCGCAGAGCTTAAAAATATGGTGCTTACGGATACGCCGTGGTACGCATACAAGTATCTTACCGATGTCGAGTCGGCTTTTAAATCGGCGATAAATAACAGTCAATCTTAATAAATCTCTTGACATTGCGCGTGATTTATGTAATATTTATATCATATTCAAAATTTTAATGAAATTACGGAGGAATATTTGTGGACATACCGATAGGGTGGCAATTGTTTTTACAGGTCGTTCTAATTGCAATTAACGCGATTTTTGCCAGCGCTGAAATTGCTATCGTTTCCATGAACGAATTAAAGCTGGAAAAGCTGGCGGAGGACGGCAACAAACGCGCCAAGCGTCTGATGAAGCTGACTTCCATGCCGACCGGCTTTCTGTCAACCATTCAGATTGCGATAACACTGTCCGGATTTTTGGGCAGCGCCTTTGCCGCCGACAATTTTTCAGACATAATCGTTGACTGGCTCATTGGCTTGGGCGTAAACATCAACGCTTCAACGCTCAACACGATTTCGGTTATTGTTATTACGATTATTCTTTCGTACCTGACGCTGGTTTTCGGTGAGCTTGTGCCGAAGCGCGTGGCTATGAAAAAAACGGAGCAGATCGCTCTGGGAATTTCAGGCTTGATTTATTTTATGTCAAAGATATTTACGCCGATTGTCTGGCTGCTGACGGTCTCCACAAATCTTGTTCTGCGCCTGTTTCGCATTGACCCCCATTCCAATGACCAGGATGTGTCGGAGGAAGAGATACGTATGCTGGTGGATATGGGTAGTCAGAAAGGTATTATTGACAAGACAGAGCAGAAAATGATCGTCAATGTTTTTGAATTTGATGACAAGGACGCAGGCGAATTTTCTACTCACAGAAAAGAAATTCTCGCAATAAATATTGATGATGATGTTGACAAGTGGACTGAAATCATCTCAAAAAGCACCCACAGCATGTATCCCGTTTATAAGAACTCCATTGACAATGTTGTGGCGGTTCTGGACTCAAAAAAATTCTTCAGAATCAAGGATAAGACCCACGTATCCGTTCAGAAGTACGCTTTTGTACAGCCGATTTATGTACCGGAAACAATGAAGATCGACGTGCTTTTCGGTCTGATGCAGAAAAGCCACAATCACTTTGCAGTCGTGCTTGACGAATACGGCGGTACGGTTGGCATAATTACAATGAATGATCTGCTGGAACAGCTTGTGGGCGATTTGGATAACGATAAAAAGCAGGTTGAGGAAGAACCGGATATCGTTACGCTCACAGAAAAATCATGGAAAATCAAGGGCAGCGTTTCTCTTGACGAAGTGGCAGAGCTGACAAAAGTGGAACTGCCGGTCGATACTTATGAAACACTCAGCGGCTATATCTTCGGTCTGTACTGTACCATTCCGAATGACGGCACACAGTTTTCTGTGGAAACAGATAATCTGGATATTAGGGTTCTGAATGTAAAGGATCATACGGTATCCTCCTGTATCGTTACGAAAAAGCAGGATGACGGCGAGAATGCAGAATAAATTAAAAGGCAGTAACACAAAAACGTTACTGCCTTAATTTTATATTATTTTTCGGTAACGGAAACCGGTGTAAACCCTGCTTCAGTCACCGCTGATTTCAAAACGTCGTCGGCTGTGTCTGCGCTGAGCTTGACAGTAGCTGATTTTTTCTTTAAATCAACTTTGGCGGATTTTACACTGTCAAGTTTTTCAAGCGCCGATTTCACGCTGGCGGCGCAATGCTCGCAGGACATTCCCTCAATTGAAATGATTTTTTTCATTTTATTTAAACCTCCTAAGTCTTAATGCGTTTAAAACAACCGTTACGGAACTCAGGCTCATACACGCTGCGGCGATCATCGGGTTAAGCGTCCAGCCGAATATTCCGTAGAAAACACCTGCTGCCAGCGGAATCCCCAGGCAGTTGTAAAAGAAAGCCCAGAACAGGTTTTCGCGTATATTTTTAAGTGTTTTCTTTGATAGCCTTATTGCTTTAGCAACATCGGACAATTTGTCAGATACCAGCACAACATCGGCTGATTCAATGGCAATATCAGACCCGGCGCCTATGGCGATTCCCACATCGGCGCGGGTAAGGGCGGGGGAGTCATTTATGCCGTCGCCTATCATTGCCACGGTTTTTCCCTGATCAATAAGCTCTCTTATCTTTTTTTCCTTATCATCGGGCAAAGCGTTGGCAATATAATTTTTGATACCCGCCTGCTGTGTTATGGCATAGGCGGTCAGGTCATTGTCTCCCGTTATCATAATGGTATCGGCGCTGATGCTTTCTATCGTTTCCTTTGCGTCGTCCTTGATTTTATCGGCAACTGCAACGGTGCATAAATATTCATCGTCGCAGGTGAATACGATCGGCGTTTTTCCGCTGTAGGAAAATTCATTGTCCGCAAAGCCGGTAAGCTTCTCATTTCCGGCTTTATAAGTCTTGCCGTCAATTTTTGCGATGATACCTTTTCCTATAACATACTCACTTTCCTCAATATCAAGGAGCTTTGCCCCGTTTTCTCTGCAGTATTTGCAGACTGCTTCTGAAAGGGGATGGTCGGAAATATTTTCAACAGTATAAATGATATCAAGATACTGTTTATCGGTTACGTCCGTTACAAACATTTCACCCTTGGTGATCGTACCTGTTTTATCAAAAACAATCGTGTTGCATTTGCCGAGATTTTCAAGCGCGGTGGCGTCTTTAAAAAGAATTCCGTTTTCCGCTCCTTTGCCGGTACCGATCATTATGGCGCAGGGCGTTGCCAGACCGAGCGCGCAGGGACAGCTGATTACCAGTACGGATACGCCAATAGAAAAAGCAAACTCAAATCCCTTTCCGATAATCATCCATACGGCGAAAGCGACGACTGCGATGGCAATGACTACAGGGACAAATATGGCGGCGATCTTATCGGCAAGTCTTTGCGCCGGAGCTTTTGAGGATGACGCGTCCTCAACAAGGGCGATAATTCTTGAGAGTGTGGATTCCTCTCCCACCTGCGTGGCTTTGAAAATGAAATTACCATTTTTATTCACTGTTCCGCTTATGACCTTGTCATGGACAGTCAGGTCCACGGGTACGCTTTCACCGGTTACGGCGCTTTGGTCAACCGAGCCTGCCCCTTGGGTTATAACTCCGTCCACGGCAATTCTCATTCCTGGTTTGACAACGACCAGGTCACCCTCCTGGATAAGTGAGGATTCGATTTCCGTTTCTTCCCCGTCTTTTAGGATGATACTCCTTTCGGGCACAAGGTCGATCAGTGAATTAATAGCGTCCTTTGTTTTTCCTTTGCTGAGTGTTTCAAGGAATTTGCCCACCGTTATCAGAGCCAGGATCATTCCGGCAGACTCAAAATACAGGTGCCCTTCGTCAAACAGAAACATGGATACAAGACTGTAGATCAGTGACGCGCCGGAGCCTACCGCCACAAGACTGTCCATATTCGGATTCAGTTTGATTAGAGCAGAGAATCCGTTTGTAAAGAATTTTCTGTTTACAATCAATATCGGAATCAAAAAGATAAGCTGACCGACGGCGTTGGGCATATGCTCTCCGAGTATCCAGGGCAGGGTATAGCCCAGCATATGCGCCATGGACAGGTACATCAGCGGAATCAGGAAAACGAGGGAAACAATGACTCTGTTTCTCATTTCCTTGATTTCAGCTTTGTTTTCCGATTTTTTCAGCTTAAAGGGTTCACAGCCGTAGCCGGCCTTTTTTACGGCGTCTATTATTTCGTCGGTATCGCAGCTGTATTCCGCCACCATTGTACCGGCAAGCAGATTGACGGAAACACTGTCGCTTATGGGAGCAACAGCTTTTTCGACTCTTGCGGAGCAGGCGGCGCAGCTCATACCTGTTACTAAAAATTTTTGTTTCATTTTATAATATGATCAGCTCCTTTGTGATTTTTGACAGATTTTCTCTGCCTCTCGGTGAGATATATAGTAAATCTTCAATTCTTATTCCGAATTTACCGGGAATATATACGCCGGGTTCTATAGAGGTCACATTGCCGACTTGGAAGGTGTCCTTGCTTTTTGGGGAAGCGTTATAACCCTCGTGTATTTCAAGCCCTACTCCGTGACCTAAGCTGTGACGGAAGCATTTCGCCATGTCCTTTTCCTGCAAAACATCGTATGCCGCGCGGTATACGTCAGCGCATTTCACGCCGTCCTCAAGCGCGCTGATTCCCGCTTTCTGTGCCTTGAGGACAAGGTCATATGTTTCAGTCATCTCGTCAGTTGCGTGACCGACGGCAACCGTCCTTGTCATATCGGAATGATACCCGCAGCAGGTGGCGCCGAAGTCAAAAAGCACAAAATCGCCGTCCTGTATCTTTCTGTCATCGGGAACACCATGGGGCATAGAAGTATGGCTGCCGGTCAGAAGGATCGTGTCAAAGCTGACTCCGTCCGATCCGTTCTTTGCCATAAGGTAGTCAAAGAGAGCGGCAAGTTCCTTTTCTGTCTTTCCGGGCTTGACTTCATTTAAAAGCTCTTGAAAGGATTTTTCGGCAATATTGTTTGCTTCCTTGATAAGCTTGATCTCATCAAGGTCTTTGACATTTCTGAGCATCATCAGCTGATTTCCGAGGGGGAGGAATTCCGTTTCGGTCAAAAGCTCTGAGTACCGTTTATAACCGGAGTAGGATATGGTTTCATTTTCAAACAGCATGTTTTTAATGTTATGCTTGTGAACGATCTTTTCTATCTCGTCACTGAAAGAGCTGACCATTTCAATGACTTTCAGTCCCGTTCTTTCAGCGTGCTTTAAAGCGGTTTCCGTGTACCGTGAATCAACGATATGATAACCCGTACCGCTCTTTGTGATGATGATTACGCCCTCGCTGGGGGAAAAGCTGCAGACATAGTGCATATTGCTTTCATTCACCAATATCACCGCGTCCGCATGATTGTTTTTTATCATTTGTGTAATTTTTTCTAAGCGCATAATATTAAATTCCTATCATTTTTATAGGAATATTATATCAATATCCTATATGTATGTCAATACTTTATTGACAATTTGAGGATGATGTGATAATGTGACAATATATTATTAATTTTAGAAGAAAGTATAGATTTATTATGGAAAAATATCTTATTAATCCAAATCAGAAAATAAGTAAAATCAACAAGGATATTTACGGACATTTCGCCGAGCATCTGGGAAGATGCATTTATGACGGAATATATGTGGGTAAAAATTCCAAAATACCCAATGTCAACGGTATGCGGAGCGATGTGGTTGCCGCGCTTAAGGATATGGGCGTTCCTGTTCTCAGATGGCCAGGCGGCTGCTTTGCGGATGAATATCACTGGAAGGACGGCATCGGTCCGATGGAAAGCAGAAAGAAAATGATAAACACCCACTGGGGAGGTGTGGTTGAGGATAATTCCTTCGGCACACACGAATATTTTGAACTGTGCCGCCAGCTTGGATGCGATACGTATATTAACGGCAACGTCGGCTCCGGCACTGTGGCGGAGATGAGCGAATGGGTGGAATATATGACCTTTGACGGTGTTTCACCCATGGCTGAACTGCGCAGGAAAAACGGCAGGGAAAAACCGTGGAAAATCAAGTATTTCGGCGTAGGCAACGAATCCTGGGGCTGCGGCGGTCATATGGACCCCGAATATTACGGCTGTCTTTATAAAAGATACAATACATATGTAAGAAATTATGATTCTGACAATAAGATTATCAGGGTTGCCTGCGGTCCCAATGTGGACGATTATCACTGGATGTCAGAGGTTATGGATAAGGTAAAGCATCATGCCGACTGCATTGCCCTGCATTATTATACCCTGCCAAATGACAGCTGGGAAAATAAGGGCTCATCCACAGAGTTTGATACAAAAGATTATTACCGGACCATCTGTAAAGCGTACAGAATGGAGGAACTGATAAACAATCATATCGCCGTAATGAATGCGGTCAATCCCCAGAAATGGGTACAGCTTATCGTGGACGAATGGGGTACATGGTATGATGTGGAGCCGGGAACAAATCCAGGTTTCCTGTACCAGCAAAATACAATGCGTGACGCGATGGTAGCGGCGCTGACCCTGAATATTTTTAACAAGCATTCTGACAGAATCATGATGGCTAACCTTGCACAGACCGTAAATGTTTTGCAGGCGGTTATTCTCACAGACGCCGAAAAAATGGTGCTTACGCCCACATATTACGTGTTTAAAATGTATAAGGATCATCAGGACAACACGCTTTTAGGCTCGTATATCACCGCTGACAATATAACGTCACAGGAGATTGACAGAAGCTGTCCGCAGCTTATTGAATCAGCGTCAGTCGATGAAAACAGCGTGATTTATTCAACCATAGCGAATATAAACGCAGCAAAAAATATAAAGATCAAATGTCAGATTGCCGATACGAAAGTGAAAGAAATCAGAGCGGAAATCCTTACCGGCAATATTCACGACAAGAATGATTTTGATAAAGCAGATAAGGTAAAGACGGTTGTATTTGATCAATACAGAAAACGGTCTGACGGCTTTACCGCAACGATTCCGCCATGCAGTGTTGTGAAATTTGTTATTGAGAGATGATTGATAACTGCAAAAGATGTCTGCTGGAGGAAAGCGGCAAAAAGAGGACTTATGAATCTGTCAGAGATTATCTTAATAATCTCAGTTTCGATCTGAAGGTCAGCGACGAGCTCTACAGCAAAAGACTGGACTTATGTAAAACATGCAATCATCTGATTTCGGGTATGTGCCTGAAATGCGGATGCTATGTGCAGGTTCGCGCCGCACTTAAGGACAGGGAATGTCCCGATTATGATGACAGAAAATGGTGAAGGAAAGGGAGAATATTTTGGCAGATAAAAAACTGGGCAGGGAAGGGCACAGGGCCCGTCTGAGACAGCAGTATTTGTTAGGCGGCATGGATAACGCGCCTGACCATAATCTGCTTGAAATATTTTTGTCCATAGTGATTCCGAGGCGGGACGTTAAAGACCTTTCATATGAGCTGATAAATACTTTCGGCTCCCTTGAGGGCGTTATAAACGCTTCACCGCAGGAACTGATGACGGTCAAGGGGATAGGCGAGTCTGCTGCGGTGGCGCTTTCTTCCGTCAAGAAAATCAATGACAGAATCATTAAAAACCGCAATTCAGATGTTAAAAGGATCATTACCCTTGATGACGCTAAGAGGTACTGCATAAATGAGCTTTCGACCCAGACCGTTGAAAAAGTTGTGCAGATTAATCTGAAAAATAACGGCGCGATCATAAATACGTATTTGATCAGTGAGGGAAGCGTAAACTGTACGAATGTTGACACAGGAAAAATTATTAAGAACGCGGCGTTTGATAACGCGGCGTACGTCCTGATCGCTCATAATCACCCGTCAGGGGAGACATCCGCCTCCGGCAGTGACATAGATTTTACCCTTCATCTCCGAAATATGCTGAAAAGTTTAAACGCCCAGTTAATTGACCACCTTATTGTCGCCGGTGACAGCTGCGAATGCATCTTACATAATCCGATGTTTCAGAAATAATACAGGAAAAAATTCTCATAAATGAATGTATACCATAATTGTTGCGCATAATTATGGTATGAGATTTTTTAAGAGTTTAAATAAATTACAGACAGCGTTGCTTTTACCGTTTATAATCTGTTCCGTATGTATTGCGGCTGCGGAAATATTACAACTTATCAGTATAAATATTTCTTCCGGCGTGCAGAACGTACTTAACGGATTTTCCCAGGTTTTATATACGCTTTTGGGATATGTGTTGTGTTACTTTGCAACGCTTAGGCTGACGGGCGGAAAGCATGCGTTCAAGGCGTTTTGGAGCGTACTGTGCCTTGTTATGCTCAATACAGCAGTCAGTTCTTTTTACGGCGATGGCACCTTATATATTTTCGGAATTGTGACCGCTCTTTTCTGCTCCTTTTGCTTTAATAGATTTGATAAGATTTTATCCATGTCTGTCACAATGGTCTGTTCCATTCTTTTTGGTATACTTATCGGGTTTCTGTTGGATTACTGGACGGATCTTGTTATGCGCCTTTCCGAGCTCATATCGGGGAAGTCCTATTTTTCACCGGTTCTTTTCACTGTGTTTGATAATATTTTTTCACTTTTCGGAATAGACACGCTTAAGGAAATGATTTTTTACAAAAGCTACGGCGGCTCTGTTGTTTACGGCGGCGAAATCGTAACGGGGGTTAAGGATCTGTTCGCGTCAGGTTATGCCGGAGAGCTTGTATCTTCTTTTCTGTCCGGACATTATTTTCTTCTTTTTGCGCTTTTGGGTATTTCTATATCTCTTTTTACAAATCTCAAGGGCGTGCAGAGATATGTTTTGGCTGCTGTGACGGTTTGCGCTTTGGTAAGCGGTAATATAAGCATACTGCTTCTGTTTTTGTTTCTGGAAAGTCCGTTTTTATTCATTGCGGTATTGCTCATCGGCGCGGCAGCCTATCTGACGGCATATATACTTGAATTAGGTATGGGCTATGTTCTGAACGGCGGAATCGTGGAAATGATTGTATATGCAGATAAAATCGTGTATCTGCTTGCCGGCGGCGTCGTATTTGTGGCGATAGGTTATTTTGTATATAAATTTATCTATGAAAAGCATGGTATAACGGACAGCTTCAACGCATATATCCCTACGCGGCTGAACAGCTTTGTCAGCGCTCTTGGCGGCATCAGCAATATTATCAGATTTAAAAACGATGGTCTTGAGGTCAGAAATCCGAAACTGATAGACACCGTATCTCTTGACTGCGAGATCAAGGAAAACTTTGTTACCACAAAGGACAAAAGGATGATTGAATTGAAGGAGTATTTGTAATGCAGGTAAGGGAAGAACTTTTTAACAATCAGGATTTGGAATACAAGGCGTTTCATTCCAAACTTGTTCCGAACGTTCAGCCCGACAAAATAATCGGAGTACGTGTTCCCGTACTCAGAAAGATTGCCAGGCAGGCGGCAAGGGAAAACTGCGCGATTTCCACGGATTATTATGAGGAAAAAATGGTTAAAGGTATGGCCATTGGATATAAAAAGTGCAGTATTGACGAGCATCTGAAAGAGCTTGGGGATTTCATACCCTTTATTGATAACTGGGGCGTGTGCGACTGTGTATGCGCCACACTTAAGTTTACTGAAAAATACAGGGAAGAAGTGTGGGATTTTATACAGCCCTATTTTCACGGCGGCGAATATGATATCCGTTTTGCCGTTGTTATGTTAATAGATTATTTTTTAACGGATGAATATATAGATAAATCCATTGAGATACTGTCATCCGTCCGCTCCGAGTACTATTATGTGAATATGGCGGTGGCGTGGGCGCTTTCCGTTGCCTTTGTAAAATTTAAAAGTAAGACCCTGCCGCTGCTGGAGGGCAAGGTCCTTTCACCATGGGTACATAATAAAACGATTCAGAAGATTTGCGAGTCATACAGAGTGGACAGTGAAACAAAGGTATATCTGAAAACGCTGAAATATAAAAAGGTCTGAGTACTCAGACCTTTTTTGTAAACTATTTAACTTTGAGATTGGCGGCTTCGGACGCTACACCCAAAAGCGCCGCGTCGCTGCCCAGCTTTGAACGAACGATGTTGACATCTCTGAAATTCTCCATCAGAAGATTGTATATTTTCCTGTCAATCAGGTCGATAACGTAATCTTCGTTCATGATTCCTCCGCCAAGAACAATCAGCGGCGGATTAAAAATATAAATAATGTTAATCAGCCCTATGATCATTTCGTCGATCCACTGGTCGATCACGGAGCGTATCTCGGGTTTGCTGAAGTTTTCTTTCTCAAAAATTTCAAAAGCGTTTAACTGCGTGGAATTGCGCTTGTTTACGCTGTCAAGCAGCGCTTTGGTGGAAGCGTAGCATTCATAGCAGCCCTCGCCGCCGCAGGTGCATTGCTT
The DNA here is from genome assembly GCA_017886765.1 of Eubacterium sp. Lineage (GTDB taxonomy): Bacteria > Bacillota > Clostridia > Oscillospirales > Acutalibacteraceae > Eubacterium_R. Next base: position 16,685 of record JAGHJI010000063.1, on the reverse strand, counting down.
TCCTCCGGCATGCGTGATCATATGACCGAACTCTCCGGCTGAGGAGCCCATACCTTTGTAAAGCTTATTGTCAAGATATAATGCCCCGCCGATACCGGTACCGTATGTAAGGCACAGAAAATCGGATTTTCCCTTGCCTGCGCCGAATTTCGCTTCACCCATAGCAAAAGCGTTTACGTCGTTTTCAACAAAGGTGGGTATTCCCGTTTTGTTTTCTATTATCTTTTTTACCATCATTCCGGTATAATAGGGAATGTTGTCGGTGGAATAAACGACTATGCCGTTCTCGCTGTCCACCTGACCGGCGGTGGATATTCCTATTCTGTCAATATTTTCATACTGCTCAATAATAGAAATGATTTTAAGCACAAGCTCCTGGCCGCCTTTGTGCGCTTCGGTAGGCACGGTGTGCTTGTCGCTGAGGACAAATTTCTCATCGCACAGCGCATATTTTATATTTGTTCCGCCAATGTCAAAAGTGAGTATTCTCATTGGACACCTCCGATGATAAAAAAACTATAAATTTATTATATCAATTTTGTTAATGAAATTCAATACTTATTGAAAAATGAAGCGATATATGGTAAAATTAATGTGTAGTATAGTTTATAAGATATATCTGAGGTATATTTATGGAAGAAGAAATCAAGGAAGAGAGACTGGACAGTCCTCTGGTTGTACATAAAAAGGATGACGCCTCCTTTCAGGAAACTGCCGGCGAAGTCACTATGAACGCCACGCATACTGACGAGGAGAGTTCTGACATGCCCACTCTTGAGCGTCACCGTTTTAAGAAAAAGAAGAAAAAGAAAAAAGCCCCTTATTTTATTATCGCGCTGCTTGCAGTTGCGGTTGCCGTTATCTGCGCGCTTATTTATAACGGGGTTATTCCCGTTGGACAGGAGGAAACTACCGCTTCTACAAGAAAATCATATACGACGCAGCCGGAAAACGAGTTTGAGGGTATTATAACTGTTAAGGGTACGTATATTTTCTTTGAAGGTGAGGAAGTAGACGGTATTAATGGTTTTGAAAGCGAAGTGAAATACCTTGACGAAGGGACGAGCTTTGTTGTTCAGGATGAGAATGCGGACAGTAATTTCCTTAATTTTGAGGTTTTGGCGATTCTTACCCAGTACAATATTGAATATGAGGTCACGCACATTGTCTCCTCAGGACTTGTTTCAAAATATGAAACAACGACCGCCGCTTCTCAGACCCAGGCTGAAACTACGCAGACTGCAGCCCCGGCTGAAACCACATCGGGTAACGGATAATGACGGACTTAATAAATTCTATTCATCTTGATGAAAATTTAAAACAAAAAGTAATTGACCTTGCCGGAAAAGACAAGGTCAAAATATTATCACTAACTGAAAAATGTAAAAAAGGCGATTTCTCCTGCCTGGCATTTCAAAGCGATTTGATGCGGCTGGCGGTAATGCTTGAATGCGCCGCCGGCGTTTACAGCAGATACAAAGAGCTTGGAATAGAGGATAAGATCTTTTTGGACACGTTTGACGATATCCGCATCTGGTGTGAAAACAATCAAAACAGGGGACTGAAAAACTATAAGTGGATCAAAAATCATGTTTCCTATGCGCTGTTTAAAATTGGCAGACTGCAGTATCAGCTTTATACCTGTAGGAACAAAACGCTCAGATACAGTCTATTGCCCTTTGATTACGGCGAAAAACTGATCTATATTCATATTCCCCAGGGTGAAAAGCTGGTCTATGCGGACTGTGTAAGCTCAATTAAAAGAGCGAAAGAATTTTTTAACAGATATTTTCCTGACTACAGTTATAGATTTTTCTTTTGTGAAAGCTGGCTTTTGTACGGGGAAAACTGGCAGTTTATGGAGCCGTCAAGCAATATTCTTCAGTTTTCCTCACTCTTTGATATTGTATATTCCTGTGATATTGACGCACAGGCGATTGAAAGAATATTCAAAAAACGCCGGCTGATAAAAAAAAATTACCAGGAAAATACCACTCTCCAGAGAAACGCGAAAAAGCATCTTTTAAACGGCGGCAGGCTTGGTATCGGCATAGGGGTAATAGATAAAGAGCGGATATAATCTGCAATGTTTACAGATGGCTGTAATAATCAACGGCGAGCCTGTCACATCGCTCATTATAAGGGTGACCGTTATGTCCCTTTACCCAGTTGAAATTTACGTTATGTTTTTCTAAAAGCGGCAGCAATTCTTCCCATAAATCAACGTTCAGCGCCGGTTTCCTGTCGGATTTTTTCCATCCGTTTTTCTTCCAGGAATACAGCCAGCCCTTGTTTACCGCGTCGCATACGTATTTGGAATCTGTGGTAAGCTCTACGCTGCATGGCTCTCTGAGCTGTTTGAGCGCCTCAATAACGGCGGTAAGTTCCATACGGTTATTTGTGGTGTCGCCGCTTCCGCCGGAAATTTCCTTTTCTTTTCCTTTATAGACAAGTACGGCTGCCCAGCCGCCTTTACCGGGATTTTCGCTGCAGGCGCCGTCTGTATAGATTTCTACTTTTTTCATAAACGCTCCGTAATATTTTTATTTTTTGTAATTTAAACATATTTTACCACTGAAATTGGTAATAATCAATATGTGACATATTATAGTGATCGGCTAAAACGGATTTATCGGGCGCGTGGTTTTATCTGTCTTCACTTGACAAGAGGAAATTTATGACTTATTATATGATATAATTGTTGAGATCGGAAAAAATTTTAATTTTGGAGGTTTTTTATTAATGACAAATGAAAATAGGCAGAGCGGTAAAAACGCTTACGGAAAACGGAATTCCAAAAAGCGTTATTTAACTTACCGCAAAGCCGCAAACAGAAAATCACTTCAGCCGCAAAAAGCCAAGGAGTCGGTACGTATTGCGTTTCTGGGCGGTATGAACGAGATCGGAAAAAATATGACCCTTTACGAGTACGGCGGGGATATGTTCATCGTTGACTGCGGTCTGGCGTTTCCCGATTCTGATCTGCCGGGTGTTGACCTTGTCATCCCGGATTTTACCTATGTTGAAAACAATGCGGATAAGATAAAGGGAATTATCGTCACCCACGGACACGAGGACCATATTGGAGGACTTGCTTATCTTTTAAAAAGAGTCAATATTCCTATTTACGCAACAAAGCTGACCATCGGTCTTATCAAAGGAAAGCTGGAGGAGCACAATCTCTTAAAGTCCGCAAAGCTTGTTGAAATAAAACCAAGGGATAATATCACGCTCGGCAATTTCAATATCGAACTTATACATGTTAATCATTCTATTCCGGACGCTGTAGGCCTTGCCATAAGATGTCCGGCGGGCGTTATTATTCAGACAGGGGATTTTAAAATTGATACCACCCCCGTAGACGGTGATATGATCGATTTGCCGAGATTCGCGGAGTACGGCAAAAAGGGTGTTTTGGCACTGTTGTCAGATTCTACAAACGCCGAACGTCCCGGATATACCATGAGTGAAAAGTCTGTCGGCGAATCTTTTGAAATGCTGTTCAGAAAAGCGAAAGGCAAAAGGATTGTTGTGGCGACTTTTGCCTCAAATATCCACAGGGTGCAGCAGATTATCGACGTGGCAAAGTCACGGGGCAGGAAAGTTGCCGTAATCGGCAGAAGCCTTGAAAACCTTGTCAGCGTCGGCAGTGAATTGGGTTACCTGAATGTACCTGAAGGCGTTTTGATAGATATTAATCTGATAAGAAATTATCCCGACGATAAGCTGGTTATCATTACAACCGGATCACAGGGGGAGCCAATGTCGGCGCTTACCAAAATGGCTTTCGGCGAGCACAGGAAAGTCAATCTTACGCCTAATGATTATGTCATTATTTCCGCCACACCGATTCCAGGTAATGAAAAAATGGTGGGAAATGTTGTCAACGAACTGATGAAACGCGGCGTGGATGTTATATATGAGAGAATGTACGATGTTCACGTTTCAGGTCATGCCTGTCAGGAGGAGCTTAAGCTGATGATGGGGCTTGTCAAACCCAAGTATTTTCTTCCGGTTCACGGCGAGCAGAAGCACCTGCAGCGTCACGCTTCGCTGGCGGTGGCTATGGGAATCAACGAAAAGAATATTTATATCGGCAATATCGGTGACAGAATCGAGCTGTCCGATGATGGCATTAAATTTATCAATACTGTTACCGCCGGCGCCGTTTATGTTGACGGTATCGGAGTTGGCGATGTCGGCAGTATCGTTCTTAACGACAGAAAGCATTTGTCAAAGGATGGTATTATCATCGTTGTGGCAACGATTGACAGCGCCAGCGGAAATGTTGTAAGCGGACCGGATATCGTCTCCAGGGGATTCGTTTACGTTAAGGAAAACGAAGCGCTTATGAACAGCGCCAGAGATTTGGCATGCAGAGTGATTGACGAAAGCTATGACAGTAAATACCACGACTGGAATTCCGTTAAAACAAAGCTGCGCGACGAGCTGTCAAAAATGATGTATGACAAAACAAAGCGCAGTCCTATGATTTTACCGATACTGATGGAAATATAGGAGGTAAAGTGATGAAAGTAATTCTTAAACAGGACGTGAAAAGCCTGGGGAAAAAGGGCGACCTTGTAAATGCCTCGGACGGCTACGCAAGGAATTATCTTTTTCCCAAGGGGCTTGCTGTTGAGGCGAACGCGTCCGCAATGAATGAATTTAACAATAAAGAGTCTGCTAAAAAATTTCATAAAGCAGAGGAAATTAAGGCGGCACAGCAGACTGCGGATAAGCTTAACGGTAAAACCTTCTGCCTGAAAGCAAAGGCGGGTGCCAACGGAAAACTGTTCGGCTCCGTTACGTCAAAAGACGTTTCCTCGAAAATCAAAGAGGAACTGAACCTTGACATTGACAAGAGAAAAATTGTTATGCAGGATATCAAGACCTTCGGTACCGTTGAGGCTGAAATAAAAGTATATCAGGGTATTTCGGCAAAGATTTTTGTACAGGTATCCGAGGCTTAGATTCTGATTATTTTAATGAAAGGAAAGTGCGGATGATTCGGTTGCTAATTCTGTCCGGATTGTCCGTTGTCCGTATTGATTATGGCTGAAAATAATTTGACATCCGGCGTGCCCTTTAACCTTGAGGCGGAGCAGTCCGTTCTGGGCTGTGTGCTGATAAATGCCGACTGTATGGAGGACGCGGTGGCTGAAATAAACGCCGAATGTTTTTATCTTCCCCAGCATCGAGCGATTTTCGGTGCCATGATGCTTATGTACTCAAAATCAAGGGCTATCGACCCTGTTGTTCTTGTGGATACGCTTACAAAAACGGGGCAGTATGATACATCTGGCGGCAGGGAATATATTTTACAGCTTCAACAGTCCGTACCCTCAGCGGTAAATGTGGGCGAATATATAAAGATTGTTAAAGAGCAGTATTATCTGCGCACGCTTATTGACATTTCCAATGAGATCATCGGACAGGCTTCTGGCGGTGAGGCGGACGCCTCAGTTATTCTTGATAACGCAGAACAGATGATCTACAACCTGCGAAAAGGCAAAGAGAAAAACGGACCTACTAAAATAAGCGAAATCATCGTAAACGATGTATATAACAAGCTGGCACAGATCACCGGTGAGGATAAGGAAAAATATAAGGGTATCCCATCCGGCTTCGGTATGCTGGACAAATATCTTACAGGCCTTAACAAGTCCGACCTGATTCTTATAGGCGCCCGTCCGGCAATGGGTAAAACAAGCTTCGCTCTTAACCTTGCGCAGAATATTTCCATGAACGCAAGGAAAAAGTGCGTTGTATTCAGTCTGGAGATGACGAAGGAACAGCTGGCGGAAAGATTGCTTTCTGCCCAGGCAGGCGTTGAATCCCAGAAACTGAAAACCGGCGAGCTTACCAATGACGAGTGGGTAAGACTCGGCAATGCCGCCGGGCAGTTCAATGACGTTGAGCTCTATCTTGATGACAGTTCCTCCATTACTGTGCCGGAAATCAAATCGCGTATAAGAAGAATGAAAAATGTTGACGCGGTCATCATCGACTATCTCGGTCTGATTTCCTCCGCAACAAAAAAAGAAAACCGTGTTCAGGAGGTTTCCGAGATAACAAGACAACTGAAAATGATGGCCAAGGATCTGAATATTCCGGTCATTTGCTGCGCTCAGCTTTCAAGGGGAACGGAGGGTCACGGCAAAAACCACAGACCTCAGCTTGCCGATCTGCGTGAATCCGGCTCAATAGAGCAGGACGCGGATATCGTTCTTTTCCTGTACCGTGAGGATTATTACAGGAATGACGTTTCAGAAGATAAGCAGGATGATATTGACGCGAATAAAACGGAGCTGATCGTAGCGAAAAACCGTCACGGCGCCACGGGGTCCATTGAGATGACCTTTGACAAGGAGTTCACACGCTTCAGGTCCATTGATAAATCACATTATGAATAACAGAATAGATAGAACCATAAAAAAATACAATATGCTTTCCGAGGGCGACAGGGTGCTTGTTGCCGTATCCGGCGGAGCGGACTCCATGCTTTTGCTCAGGTATTTTATATCTGTTTGTGATCAATATAATATTACCGTTGCCGCCGCTCATGTGGAACATGGTATTAGGGGAGAGGAATCTATAGCAGACGCTGATTTTGTAAAAAATTTCTGTAATGAAAATAATATTGAATTGCATCTGCTTTCCATAGACGCCCTGAATGAAGCCAGGGAGCAGAAAACCGGCGTAGAGGAATATTCGAGAAAAAAGAGATACGCTTTTTTTCATTCCATTGCGTGTGATAAGATAGCAACCGCGCATACACTCTCCGATAATGTTGAAACTGCTGTTTTCAGGCTGCTCAGGGGGAGCGGTTTGAAGGGTGTTTGCGGTATACCACCGGTAAGGGGCAAAATCATTCGGCCGCTTATCGAAATTTCCGGCAAGGAAGTCAGGGCGTATTGCGCTGAAAAGAATATACCCTTCAGAACAGACAGCACCAATCTTTCCAATGACTATTCAAGGAATTATATAAGAAACGAACTTATTCCGAAATTCAGTAAGATAAACAGTGATTTTGAAAGCGCTGCGGCGGCTTTTATCAGCGACGCCAACGAGGATATGGCTTTTATTCAAAAGATTGCGGATGACGCTTTCAGCACCGCGTACCGTGACGGAAAGCTGATGATCGGAAAACTTCTTGAATTTGATATTTCCGTTACAAAAAGGGTCATACTAAAATATTTTGATAACTATAACATCAGACCTGACAGAGTGCACTTAAACAGTATTTTAAACCTGCTTCACAAAACCGGAAGAATCCAGTTAAGTAAAAATCATTATGCCGTTTCGGATAAAGAATTTTTAAGATATGCTGATTTCACACAACGGGAAAATGATTTCTCGTTTGTGTCAAAAATTTTAAAAATTTCTGAATTTGATAGTAAAGGTGTTGATTTTTACTGTGACTATGATAAAATTATCGGAAAAGTGCAAATTCGCAGCCGCATCGCCGGAGATGAGATCATTCCGGTAAACCGCGGATGCAGAAAATCACTGAAAAAGCTATATAATGAAATGAAAATACCGCCGGAAATACGAAACAGTGTCCCTGTTGCTGCAGATGACGCGGGTGTTATCGGCGTTATTGGATTTTGTACCGATGAAAGAGTCAGGGTCGACTCCGGTACAGAAAATATTTTTTGTCTGTTAAGACTTCCTTCGGAGGATTGATTAATGAATAATATTGCAAAAAACTGGAAATCTATATTGATCTATCTGCTGATATTTGTGCTCCTTATCGGGTCGATACTGTATTTCGCGAATACACAGACCAAAACGGAGCTGAAATATTCCCAGATCGTGACAATGTTTGAAAACGGTGAAATTGCGGACTTCACCCTGGACCTTTCAAGCGGCAGTCTTGTCTACAAGACCTTTGAGGAGCCTGAAAGGGAACAGGAATATGCCGTTCCGAATGTCACACTTTTCCTTGACGATGTTATGGACGACGTGGAAAGCTTTAACGCTGATGAAAAAAACAAGGACAATAAAATCGTCTATGACTATAAGAAAGGAACCTCAAACACGTGGATCGTGAGCATGCTGCCCACGCTCATCATGTTCATACTGCTTATCGGTCTGTCCGTATACGCTTTCAGAAAAATGAGCAGCGCAATGAACAATGAAACCAACAGGACGCTCGGTTTCGGAAAAATCAGAGCGAAGAATCTTGTGGACGATGAAAAACGCACCACGACCTTCAAGGATGTTGCGGGCTGTGATGAGGAAAAGGCTGAACTGGAGAAGCTTGTGGAGTTCCTTAAGGAGCCTGACAGATTTACAAAGCTGGGCGCAAGGATACCCAAGGGCGTGCTTCTGGTAGGCCCTCCGGGTACAGGTAAGACCCTGCTTGCAAGAGCTGTTGCCGGCGAGGCAGGCGCTCCGTTCCTTTCCATATCCGGCTCGGATTTCGTTGAAATGTACGTAGGTGTCGGCGCTTCCCGTGTGCGTGACCTTTTTGACCAGGCGAAGAAGAAATCACCTGCCATCGTTTTTATTGATGAGATTGACGCTGTGGGACGTCAGCGCGGAACCGGTATGGGCGGCGGACACGATGAACGTGAGCAGACCCTGAACCAGCTTCTGGTAGAGATGGACGGCTTTGGCACCAATGAGGGCGTAATCATTATTGCCGCCACCAACAGACCTGACGTGCTTGACCCGGCGCTTCTGAGACCCGGCAGATTTGACCGTCAGGTAACGGTCGGCAGACCGGATACCAAGGGCAGGGAGGAAATTCTTAAGGTACATTCTAAGAACAAACCTCTTGCCCCTGATGTAGACCTTAAAAGTATTGCAAAGAATACAATCGGCTTTGTGGGCGCCGACCTTGAAAATCTGTTAAACGAGGCTGCGCTTCTCGCCGCCCGCAGAAAATATAAGGCAATCACGATGACTGAGATTCAGGAAGCCATGGTAAAGGTGCTTATGGGTACGGAAAAGAAGTCCCACAAGTACAGTGAAAAGGCGCTGCGCCTTACCGCTTTTCACGAGGCGGGTCATGCTGTTGTCTCCTATTTCCTTGATAATCATGACCCTGTTGAAGAAATCTCGATCATACCGAGAGGTATGGGCGCCGGAGGATACACCATGTATCAGCCGCAGGAGGAAAACTACGAATCGAAAAATGATATGCTGGATTCCCTTGTATCTCTTTTGGGCGGCAGAGTGGCGGAGGCGCTCACGATGAATGACATTTCAACCGGAGCGTCAAATGATATCGAGCGTGCCTCGAACATTGCCAGGGAAATGGTTACCAAGTATGGTATGAGCGATGTTATCGGTCCAATCAATTACGGAGGAGATCACCAGGAAGTATTTATCGGGCGTGATTACGGTCACGTTAAGAATTATTCCGAGGAAACCGCCGCCAAGATTGACGAAGAGGTTTCACGCCTTGTCAATGAGGCTTATAAGAGAACGGAAAATATCCTGTCTGAGCATATTGATAAGCTCAAGCTGGTTGCCATTACGCTTATGGAAAGAGAAAAGATTTATAAGGATGACTTTATCCAGCTGATGGAAAAAGGATATATTGAGGATGAAAATTCCGATGTTCCTAATCCGGACAGTAAAACGGATGAATCCGCGGCGGATGCAACTCCGGAGGAAAATACAGTTACTGATTCCGGAAATACACCTGTTGAAAATACCGATGATACGGACAATACGTCTGATGAGGACGAAAATAAAAAGAATTAGTCGATATTTCAGACGGCGGCACAAATGCTGCCGTCTCTTTTTGTAAATCTTGACTTTTTGCACAAGATATTGTATGATATCACAGAATGTGAACTTCTGTACGGGAGGAAAAATTTTGGCAAAGAAGAAAGAATACGGTAATGACAGTATTAAATCTTTAAAAGGCGCTGACAGGGTCAGAAAAAGACCTGCCGTTATTTTCGGCTCAGATGGTCTGGACGGTTGCCAGCACGCTATATTTGAAATCATGTCCAATTCCATTGACGAGGCGAGAGAGGGCTACGGCAGTAAAATTGTTGTAACCCGCTTTCTTGACGGTTCTATTGAAGTACAGGATTTCGGACGCGGTATTCCGGTAGACTACAATAAAAATGAGGACAGGTATAACTGGGAGCTTCTGTTTTGTGAGATGTATGCCGGCGGTAAATATGACGCTGACGGAGAAAACTATGAATTTTCCCTGGGACTCAACGGTCTTGGACTTTGTGCCACACAGTATGCCTCCGAGTATATGGACGCTGAGGTCCATACCGGCGGATATAAATATACCCTTCATTTTGAAAAAGGCGAAAATATTGGCGGGCTAAAAAAAGAAAAATATGATAAAAGGGATACAGGAACACGTATCAGATGGAAACCCGACCTGGATGTATTTACGGATATAAATGTACCGCTTGAGTATTATAAAGATACAATAAAAAAACAGGCGATCGTCAACGACGGTATCAAGTTTATTCTTAAGGATCAGCAAAACGCATCCAAGTTTGAAACGTATGAATACTGCTATAATAACGGCATCGTTGATTACGTAAAGGAGCTTGCGGGTGATTCCGCCTTTACCACTCCTCAGTACTGGGAGTGCGAGCGTAAGGGCAGGGACAGGGAAGACCTTCCGGAGTATAAGCTTAAGATCAAGGCGGCTTTGTGCTTTTCACTGAAAACGCAGCTCAAGGAATATTTCCACAACTCAAGCTTTCTGGAACACGGCGGAGCGCCTGAAAAGGCGTTTAAAAGCGCTTTTGTAAATCAGATCAACGCTTATTTAAAAGCCAATAATAAGTATGCCAAATCTGACAGTCAGATCAATATTCAGGATATTGAGGACTGCATCATTTTCGTTGTGTCGTCCTTTTCGACCCAGACTTCCTATGAAAATCAGACCAAAAAGGCAATTACAAATAAATTCATTCAAGACGCTATGACTGATTTTTTCCGCAAGCAGCTTGAGGTTTATTTTATTGAAAATAAAATGGACGCGGATAAGATCGCGAATCAGGTACTGATCAATATGCGCGCCAGAGTTAAGGCGGAGAACACGAGAAAAACACTCAAGACCTCACTTCAGTCAAAGATGGATATGACGAATCGTATTCAGAAATTCGTTGACTGCCGCTCGAAAGACGTGAATGAGCGCGAGGTGTTTATCGTTGAGGGCGACTCGGCACTCGGCGCTTGTAAGCAGGCAAGGGACGCTTCTTTCCAGGCGGTCATACCTGTCAGAGGTAAGATTTTAAACTGCTTGAAATCGGACTATGACAAGATATTCAAAAATGATATTATTACCGATCTGATCAAGGTTCTTGGCTGCGGCGTTGAGGTAAAAAGCAAAGCGTCCAAGGATCTGTCTATGTTTGATATGGACAATCTGCGCTGGTCAAAGGTGCTGATCTGTACCGATGCCGATTATGACGGCTTTCAGATAAGAACACTGATTTTGACAATGATTTACCGCCTTATGCCAAAACTTATCGAGGCTGGCAAGGTATATATAGCGGAATCGCCGCTTTATGAGGTCACGTGCAAGGATCAGACCTACTTTGCATACAACGAAATAGAAATGGATGAGATAAAAAAGGAAATAGGCGATGAGAAGTACACCGTTCAGCGCTCAAAAGGACTCGGTGAGAATGAGGCTGAAATGATGGCTCTTACAACGATGAATCCTGCTACAAGACGTCTTATCAAGGTTACTCCTGATGATGCGGAAAGAACATCCCAGATGTTTGATCTGCTCCTTGGGGATAATCTGGACGGACGTAAGGAATATATCGCGGAATACGGGCATCTTTACCTTGATGCCGTGGATGTAAGCTAAGGAGGGGACTGTTTTGGCAAAAAGAAAAAAAGAAGAAAAAAAGGGACATGCCAATCCTCTTGCTGACAATGTTCATATCAAGGGCGCAGGATTGGTGCAGGACGAGGTTATTACCGACACGCTGAAAAACAACTATATGCCCTATGCGATGAGCGTTATCCTCTCTCGTGCGTTGCCGGAAATAGACGGCTTCAAGCCCTCACACAGAAAACTGCTTTACACAATGTATACAATGGGACTTCTGCAGGGCGGCACGATTAAAAGCGCAAATATTGTGGGCAGAACCATGCAGCTCAATCCCCATGGCGACGCGGCGATTTATGAAACAATGGTGCGTCTTTCACGGGGCAATGAGAGCCTTCTTTATCCTTATATTGAATCAAAAGGTAATTTCGGTAAGGCGTACAGCAAGAATATGATGTATGCGGCTTCCCGATATACGGAGGCGAAGCTGGCTCCCATATGCCACGAGCTTTTTGATGATATAAAGTCGGATACCGTCGATTTTGTCGACAACTATGATAATACGATGAAGGAGCCGACGCTCCTTCCGGTCACTTTTCCGTCCATACTCTGTAATGTTACGACCGGTATTGCCGTCAGTATGGCGTCATCCATCGCGTCGTTTAATCTTAAGGAAATCTGCGATACGACCATTGCACTTATGAAAAATCCGGACCACGAGGTGTCGGATACTTTAATTGCGCCCGATTTTGTGGGCGGCGGTTTTGTTCTGTATGATAAGGATGAGCTGGAAAAAATCTATGATACAGGGCGAGGCTCTGTTAAGGTAAGGGCGCGGTATACGTATGACAAGAAATATAACTGCATAGATATAACGCAAATTCCGCCCACGACGACTTCAGAAGCGGTAATTGATAAAATCATAGAGCTTGTAAAATCCAATAAAATCAAGGAGATCAGCGATATTCGCGATGAAACGGATCTGTCAGGTCTGAAGATCACCATCGATCTTAAGCGCGGTGTCAATCCGGATACATTTATGGCAAAGCTCTATAAAATCACGCCGTTACAAGATACATTCAGCTGTAATTTTAATGTGCTGATAAAGGGCAGACCTATGGTCCTCGGCGTCAAGGGTATCCTTTTTGAGTGGATAGATTTCAGACTGGAATGTATCCGGCGCAGGCTTAACTTCAACCTGGATAAGAAAAGAAAACAGCTCCATTTGTTAAAAGGGCTTTCAAAAATACTGCTTGATATTGACAAGGCTGTAAAAATCGTCAGAGAGACTGAAAGTGAATCGGAAGTCGTCCCCAACCTTATGATCGGCTTCGGTATTGACGAAACTCAGGCGGAGTATGTGGCTGAAATCAAATTACGCCATTTAAACCGCGAGTATATTCTCAAGCGTATTAAGGATATTGAGCAGCTCGAGTCTGACATTGCCGATTTGGAAACGACGCTTTCAAGCAAGAATAAGATGAAAAAAATCATTATCAGCGAGCTTGAAGCCGTGGCAAAAAAATATGATACCGGCAGAAAAAGCGAGGTCCTTTATGACGTTTCTGATGAAACGGTTGTTGAAACCGTTGAGATTGCGGATTATCCCGTGACGCTGTTCCTTTCTGAACAGGGGTATCTTAAAAAGATCAAGACGGCAAATCTGAGACTGAGCGGTGAACAGAAGCTCAAGGAAGGTGACAGAATGCTTCCTGAGATTGAATGTTCCAATAAGGACGAGCTCCTCTTCTTCACAAATATGAGGCAGGTTTATAAATCTCGCGTTGATGATTTCGCTGATACAAAGGCTTCTGTGCTGGGCGAGTATGTTCCCGGAAAACTGGAAATGGCTGAGGACGAACAGGTGATATATATGGCTGTGCTCAGCGAGTATTCCGGTTATATGATCTTTGTGTATGAAAACGGTAAGCTTGCCAAGGTGGATATGTCCGCTTACGCGACAAAGACCAACAGAAAGAAGCTGATCAACGCTTATTCCGCAAAGGCGCCGCTTGCCCAGGCAATCTATATCAAAGAGGACACGGATATTGTGCTTTGTTCCTCAAGCGGCAGAATGCTGCTGATCAACACGGCCGGTATCCTTCCCAAATCCACCAAGGATACGCAGGGTATTTCCGCAATGAAACTTAAAAAGACACACAAAGTCGTTTCTGTTCATCTTCATAAGCCTGATGAGTTTGAAAAAGAGTGGAGATTCCGGGCAAAAAATCTTCCGGCTGCAGGCGCTCTGCCCGGCGAAAAAGACATTGCAGAGCAAATGACATTTATTTAATTAAAAAAATACTTGCATTATTATTTGTCTTGTGATATAATGCACTAAGTAATTTATCGAATTTATCTAATCGGAGGAATAAAAATGTCCTGGTATCATTATGTGTTCGGTGCCATATTGATAGTGGCATCCATTATAATAACAGTAGTCGTTCTTATGCAGGAGGGTCGTTCACAGAACCTTTCGGGTGCCATTGCCGGAGGTGCTGAAACATTCCTGGGTAAGTCAAAGGGCAGAACAGTGGAAGCAAAGCTTGAAAAGATCACAAAATGGCTGATTGTCGCATTTTTTGTTATTGTACTTGCAGCATTCCTTGTTTTTCTGTTTATCTGATTAAGATATTTGAGAATTAACCTTGCGTAATGCAAGGTTATTTTTTTGATAAGCAGGGGAGATAATATCTAAGCTGATGAATGATTTTTGTGATGCGTCTATGCGCTTTTCCCTTGCAAGGCTGGAAGATTATGAATTATATTATTTTTGATTTAGAATGGAACAACGCTTATAACTATAAAACGCAAAAGGGTATGAACGAGATTGTGGAGATCGGAGCTGTAAAGCTCAATTCCGCTCTGGAAATCGTTGATACCTTCAAGCAGCTTATAAAACCCCGGGTCAGCAAAAAGCTGGGCAGCAGATTCAAAAATCTTACCAATATTTCAATGGATGAGATAAACGAGTACGGTATTGATTTTGACGAGGCTTTTTCCGATTTTTCCCGCTGGAGCAGGGGAGAGCAGAATGTTTTTCTGAGCTGGTCCACCAGTGATTTATATACATTGGTTGATAATTTTATCAAATTTAAGGGAATAACTTATATTGACTTTATTACCCAATACGCGGATGTTCAGAAATATTGTATGCAGTTTGCGGATAACCCCGGCGGAAATCAGATCAGTCTGAGCAGATGTGCCGAGCTTTTTGATATTGACCTGTCAGACAAAAATCTGCACAGAGCCCTTGAGGACTGCTACGCGGAGGCCTATTGCTTTAAAAAGGTGTTTGATAAGGAGAAATTTTCAAAGTTTATCCATAAATGTGACAGAGCTTTTTTTGAGAGGCTGGTTTACAAGCCGTATTATCTTTCGCCGAAAGATAATATATTTAAGATTGAGGATGTCAAGCTTACCTGTCCGCAATGTTCGGGTAATATTAACGTTCTGAAAAAATATGACTATGTGAATAAAGCTTTTCGCTCAGCCGGGCAGTGCGCGGAATGTAAAAAGAAATTCTGGATATTTGTAAGAGCCAAGAAAAATTACGATGATATTTCCGTTTCCAAAAAGCTGATTGAAATGAACAAAAAGCGAGCCAAGCGTATCGGATAGTTTGGTTTTCAGGTGTTTATATCCATTCGTTAATATTTGATTACAAATGTTTACAATTTCCCCCTTTATTTATTTTAAGTTTTGTATTATAATAACTTAAATTATTTGCGGAGGTACGAATATGGCTTCAAATCATGATTATGATGATTTGCTACAATCATTTATGAATAATTCGGCTAAAGCCTATGATGAGGATAAGATCGCTCGTGAAGAAAAGTCCGACAGTCTGCCTTCATCTTACAATGTTTCTGCATCCGGAAAAAAATCAAAAAAAGTTGAGCGCGGCAGAAGGATTGAAGATAAACTTGCCGCGAAAAACGCCAAAAAGCGCAATAAGAAAAAGAGCAAAGAAAATCAGACTCCCGCGCAGAAAACGTTTTCAACCATAGGCAAGGTATTGCTGGGAATGGTCATGGTCGTCGGCGTTGTGGGGATTGTCTGTTTTTCCGTAATGGCAATTTACGGCTACAGTGTTGTTTACGGCGATCCGGTATTTGACCTGACGGAAGAAGCCTCCTCCCAGAATCAGACCTCGTTTATTTACGGTACGGATGACGGTAAGGAAGTGGAAATCACCAGACTACACGGTGAAGAAAACCGTATCTGGGTCAATTTGGAGGATATGAGCGAGTATCTTCCTGAAGCGTTTATCGCCATTGAGGATAAAAGATTTTATAATCACCATGGCGTTGACTGGATAAGGACCATTGGTGTGTTTATTATGCAAAATGACCAGGGTGGTTCAACCATTACCCAGCAGCTTATTAAAAACCTGACGGATGACAATAAAGTAACTTATGTAAGAAAATTCAATGAAATTTTAAGAGCGTTAAATCTTGAACGTCATTACAGTAAGGAAGAAATCATTGAAGCTTATCTGAATACGATATATCTTTCAAACGGCTGTTACGGCGTAAAAACCGCGGCGGAAGTATATTTCGGCAAGGATGTTGCGGATCTGAACGCCGCCGAGTGCGCCTGTCTGGCTTCCATAACCAAAGCGCCTACGACCTATGATCCGCTTATAAATCCGGAAAACAACAGGGAAAGACAGCTTGACGTTCTTGAGGCTATGCATAGCGAGGACAGCGGATTTTTGACCGACGAGGAATATGACGCTGCCGTTGCATATGAAATGGTATTCACCAATAGTGAGAATTACACCGGCTCCCAGATATCCGAGGAATCTGAACAGACGGATAACGATGAGATAACCAACTATTATGTTGATTTTGTAATTACTCAGGTCCAGGAAGATTTGCAGAAAATGGGTTATACCAGCAAG
>JAGHJI010000062.1 GCA_017886765.1 Eubacterium sp. | reverse complement strand
TCAATCACGTGATTGAACAGATCAAAAAATGTCACGAAAAAGGACAACCCGTACTGGTGGGTACCATCAGCATTGAAAAGAGTGAACTGCTGTCAAAAATGCTGAAAAAAGCGAAAATCCCCCACAATGTACTCAACGCCAAGAATCACGAGCGCGAGGCGGAGATCATCGCTCAGGCAGGTAAGCTGGGCGCCGTAACCATTGCTACAAATATGGCGGGCCGTGGTACCGATATCATGCTTGGCGGTAACGCCGAATATCTGGCAAAAGCGGAAATGAAGCGAATGCAGTACACAGACGAGCTGATTGCGGAGGCAACCGGCTTTGCTGAAACGGATGACGAGGAAATCCTGGAAGCCAGAAAAACCTTTCAGGAATTAGAGGCGAAATACAAGAATGAGATACAGGAAGAGGCGGACAAAGTACGTGAAGCCGGCGGACTGTTCATCCTCGGCACTGAACGCCATGACTCACGCCGTATTGATAACCAGCTGCGCGGACGTTCCGGACGTCAGGGAGACCCGGGTGAAAGCCAGTTCTACCTTTCCTGCGAGGACGACCTGATGCGCCTGTTCGGCGGTGAAAGAATGCAGCTTATGATGGGCAGACTCGCTGACGATGAGAATATGCCTATCGAATCAAAAATGATTTCAAAGACCGTTGAATCGTCGCAGAAAAAGGTTGAGGGCAGAAACTTCGGTATACGTAAAAACACCCTTCAGTACGACGACGTTATGAACCGCCAGAGACAGCTTATTTATAAGCAAAGGGATCAGGTGCTTGACGGAATCGACCTGAGCGACAAAATCCTGGCAATGCTTGATACCAACATTGAGGAGAATGTTAAGAACTATTTAGCCGGGGACCATAAGGCTGACTGGAATATTGCCGGTCTTAAGGAAAAATATAAGGGCTGGCTTACAACAGACGATGATTTTGAGGATACGGACACCCTTTCCGTAAATGAAACCATTGAAATGCTTACGGAAAGAGGACACAGAATCCTGGATGAAAAGCGCCAGCTTTTAGGCGATGAAATGTTCCAGGATTTTGAAAGAATGGTACTGCTCAGAAATGTTGACACGCTCTGGATGGATCACATTGACGCCATGGACGATCTGAAACAGGGTATCGGTCTGAGAGCTTACGCCCAGAGAGACCCTGTAGTCGCTTTTCGTATGGAATCCTATGATATGTTCGACGAAATGACGGCAACAATCCGTGAAAACACCGTACGTATGATGCTGACAATCATGCCCAGACGACGCGAGGATGTGGAGCGCAAAGCCGTGGCGAAAGTAACCGCCACCTCATCCGGCGGAGACGACACCGTAAAAAAGGAGCCGGTACGCAAAGGACGTAAAATAGGCCCCAATGACCCGTGCCCCTGCGGCTCAGGCAAAAAGTATAAAAAATGCTGCGGCGCTCCCGGAAAAGAAAAAGAATAACAAATTGCAAAGCCGCTGAGGATTACTTTTCCTCAGCGGCTTTTTTCTTTTAAATTTAATACGGTCAGCACCATGTTCTGTTCTTTTGTCAGGATTGTTTCGTAATATTATCTGTTGTAATCAGGGTTACGCCGTTATCAACCAGCTTATCGAGCAGTTCAGTATCGTCAATCGTCCAGGCGCCCACCGCCAGTCCGTTATCCATACATTTCTGTATCATTCCGTTTTCAAAGTTGGCTTCCTTTTCTCCGTTGAAATCAATACCGCAGTTTTCAAGAGTCTTTGCAAGCTCAATATCCTCGTCCTCGATTTCCTGAACAAGGTAATAGACTTGGCTGTCCGTCAGCTCCCTAAGCTTCTGCAGATTTTCAAAATGGAAGGAAATATAGACGGAGTCCACTCCGTACTGCTCCACGAGGTCAATGATCTCATCATAATGCTCTGTATTCTTCTTGCCTTTCAGCTCAATTACGGCAACCATATTATAATCCCTGCATATCCGGAGATACTCCTCCAGCGAACAGAATTTCAAATCCGGATAGTCCTCAATATTCGAGCCGTTGTCAACGGTCATCTCCATAAGCTCGTCATAGGTTTTCTTTTCCACCCAGGCGGACTGATCCATCATGCGGTATGTATGGGTATCGTGGGACACGATCCAAACGCCGTCAGCGGTTCTGTAAATATCGCACTCCGCTCCCCAGAAGCCTGCCTTGCCGGCTTCCTCAAAAGCGGCAGTGGTATTTTCCGGCGCTACTGCCCGGTAACCGCGGTGAGCAACCAGCGTTACCTGCTGCTGTGTTTTCAGAAGCGTATAGTCCTCCGTTTTGCAGTACCAGTTTAAAACGCATACGCCGGCAATAACGACCAGCACGATCAGCGTCAGTAAAAGCGAAAGGGTTATGACGATGATCTTTTTCTTTTTAGACCATTTTTTCTTTTCCTTTACCGCTTCACTCATTTTCCTCTTCTCCTTTGCTTTCAGGGAATTTGATAACCTTTGCGTCTTCGGTACAGAACCTGCCGGCAAAATCCCATTCGCCCTTTACGCCTTTCGCCGCCGCACCGAGACAGAAGTGCAGCTGCGCGATGCCGAACTCCATGCTCTTATCTGAATATGGCTCGTCAACAAAACCGGAAATTACACCGTTTTCATACTTGAAATGCACGGGTCTGCTGTTTGTGCTTGACGGCGCCTTCTCCACCATCTGCATGGCGTATTCGTAATAAGGCGGCAGCTTTTCGTCACAGACCGTAAACATTTTCTGATAAGGCTTATTGTTCTTGTGCATTACATTATGCATCATTTTTTCTTTATAGCTGAGCTTATCCTTAACATTCCCTATAACGATAAGGCCGTACAGCCTTGTAAATTTCGGCAGATTAAGCAGCGCCAGAATCTTATTCTCATCGTACGTACCGGTTACCCAGCAAGTCCCCAGCCCGTGATACACGCACTGCAGCACAATCGTCTCTCCGTAATAGCCGGACTTTATCCTCGTTTTTTCGGAATCATCGCCGCATATTGCAATGGCTGAAAATTTACCTGAAAACAGCTTGAAAGCAGGAGTGGCGTCCTCAATAAATCTGAAATCAAGCCCGGCCTTTTCATTGATTATATCCACCAGCTCACGAATGACCTGCATCGTGTCGCTGTCAAGCGGGTGCGGGCGGTAACTGCGCCTTGACCGGCGCATATTGATTGCTTTAATATATTCCTCGTTTGTCATATCTAACATCCTGTCCTGTAAATTACATTATGAGTATAACATAATCACACTTCAAACTCAACATTGTAATTTTTAATCCATACATAAATCTGAAAAATATAGGCAAGGACCTGGGGTGTTTGCATCAGCTGACCGTACCAGGGTTCCGTCATGGAATCCGGATTATTCATTAAAGCCTTAACGGCGCTTATATCAAGCATGTCACGCAGCGGGCATGACTTATCGTCAAGGGCTCGCTGAACAAGATTGCAGACGCATTTGAAATAAACCGGATTGTGTGTTTTAGGATACGGACTTTTTTTACGCCATACAATATCATAGGGCAGATCCTTTTCAAACGCTTTTCGGAGTATGCCTTTTTCCCTTGCGTCCAGAGCCTTGATCTCCCACGGCATATTATAGGCGTATTCAACCAGACGAAAATCGCAAAACGGCACGCGCACCTCCAGGGAGGATTCCATGCTCATAACATCCTTTCGGGCAAGGAGCGTCTGCATAAACCAGTTGAGGTTCAGAACAAACATTTCCCGCATTCGTTTTTCAAGCGGGCTGTCGCTGTCCAGATATGAGGTAAGCGCCACGGTTTCATCATAGGCGTTTTGCATATACGCCTCGCCGTTTTTAAGGAATCCGCTCCTCAGGATCGCCCTTCTTGCCTTTGTTGACCTTGACCAGGGGAAGCACTCCTCAAAGAGAATCTCCTTTCTGTGATACCAGGGGTAGCCGCCGAAGATCTCGTCCGCGCATTCTCCGGAAAGACAAACGGTATGGGTCTTCTTTACCTCTCTGCAAAACAGTAAAAGAGACGAATCCACATCCGCAAAACCCGGCACACATCTGGCAATGGCGGCCGGTGCCAGTGCGTCCGCCACATCGCTGTTGTCAAGAATCACATTGTGGTGGCAGGAGCTGATTGCCTCAGACATCATCCCTATATAATCCGAATCTTTGTTGGGCTGGAAAAGGCTTTTTTTGAAATACTTGTCATTGTCGGTATAATCCACGGAGTATGTGGTCAGCGTTTCGCCCTTTTCCCTGTAATAATCCGCCGCCACCTTTGAGATGATGGACGAATCAAGACCGCCGCTCAGAAAGGTTGCCAGCGGAACATCGGAAACGAGCTGCCTTTCAATGGAATCCTTAACAAGGGAATAAGTATGTTCCACCGCCTCGCTGGCGGTCTCTTTGTTTTCCCTCGCCTCTAATTTCCAGTACGGACTGATTTTTATTTCGCCGTCTTTATAAGTCATATAATGGGCAGGCGGCAGCTCCGCAATATCTTTAAATATCGCCTTTCCGATCGTCTTTGCAGGTCCCAGCATAAATATTTCATTCAGCCCCTCCTCGCCGACCACCGGTTTGATCCGCGGTATGCACAAAAGGCTGCTTATCCTGCTGGCAAAGGCAAAAAGATCACCAACCTTTGCATAAAAGCAGGGCTTTACACCGATTCTGTCACGGGCAAGAAAAAGACTGTTTTCCTTTTCATCATAAACCGCGTAGGCAAAAATCCCGTTGAGCTTTTTCACACTGTTCTCCTGCCACTTGTCATATGCCTTGAGCACGACTTCCGTATCACAATGACTGTCAAATCTGTACCCGCAGGAAATCAGCTCATCCCTGACCTCCGCTGTATTATAAATCTCACCGTTATAAACGATGATATATTTACCGAAGCGCATGGGCTGGCCGCCCCTTTCCGGGTCGATAACGGAAAGTCTGCGGTGAATAAGCGCTGTACAGGTTTTAATGTATTCGCCCTTAGCATCAGGGCCTCGCATTTTCAGCGTATTGCTGATGTTTTCAATTAAAGGTTTTTCACTTCTTAAATCTATGGACGGGGTTAATATTCCTGCTATTCCGCACATAAAATCACCTCTTTTTAGTATATGCCTGACAGCGTATTATTGTCATTTCAATAAATGAACAAATAAAAAGCAGCCGTATTTCTACGACCGCTGATATATCATTATCTGATTTATACCTTTTTCCTTCCCTTTTTATACACTTCCAGTATCTGCGGGTTGCTTTCTTCCAGAACATTTCTGTCCAGGACTATAAAGTCCGCCCGCTCGCCCTCCTTAAGCTCCCTGCAGCGCGCGTGGGTTATATCGTAATAAACCATATCGTTAATAAGGGGAATAACGTATCCGCCCCCCAGGTCCACCACCCTGTCGCTGTCATAGCACAACGGCGTGTTATAACCCAGGTACACGATGTCCTTACCGTTGACGACCATAACGGAATAAATATCGTTTTCTTTATTTAGAGTGATAAAATTGGCATTTGTAAAAACTGTTACCATATCAAACCCCGCCCGTATATCTTATACAGAAATAATAATACAAACGGAATAATTTGTCAAATTAAGTAAACGCCTCTGATTTCAGAGGCGTCAGACTGTCGATAAAGTCGGGCAAACCACGCCGAAATAAAATGCAACAATCCGTTTTGCCTCCCTTGTGAAAGGGCGGTGACAGCACGTAGTGCTGACGATGAGATTCCAACAAAAAACAGCGGTAAGGATATCAAATCCTTGCCGCTGTTTGGCGTTTTTCGTTTTTTGCTCGGAGGCAGTACCCTCGTACAGCTCCCGCTCGCAAGAAAACGAAATTCACCTCGATTTCTCGAAGTCTGTCCAGCGTGTAGGGGTATATGTTTCTCTAAATTTACAACTTTTTCTACACGCTGAGGTCTCTGATTTCAGAGGCGTTTATAACTGCTGATCAGCTATTTATAATTTCGTCTGCCAATTTCTCAAGGGCAGCGATATCCGCGTCCTTAACCGTTGTTTTTATCGTGACGGTATCGCCGACAAAGGTTATATTCTTCATCTGTTCAAATTCAGCCTTCATCGTTCTTGCGGCACTGGGTGCCCAGGAAGCATTTTCTACAAAGGAAACCTTTCTGTTCTGGAACGCCTTGCTTTTAAGATGATGAATAAAATCAGACATAGGAGCGAAAACACCGCCGTCATAGCTGGGCGCCATACAAAGCAGATTGCTGTGGCGGAATGCATCTTCCACACATTCGGCAATATCGTCCCTTGACAGATCAGCCATGGCAACTCTTGGACAACCCTTTTGCTCAAGAATATCTTTCATCTTTTGGGCGGCTTCAGCCGTATTTCCGTGCATAGAGGCATAGGCAATGAAAACGCCCTGATCTTCCGGCTCATAGGAGGACCAGATGTTGTAAAGCCGCAATACCTCCGGTATCGTGTCCGTAAGCACCGGACCGTGCAAAGGACAAATCGTTTTGATATCCAGAGCGGCAGCCTTTTTTAGTACAGCCTGCACCTGAGCGCCGTATTTGCCCACGATATTGAAATAATAACGCCTTGCCTCGCATGACCAGCTTTCGTCAACATCAAGCGCGCCGAATTTGCCGAAAGCGTCTGCTGAAAACAGTATCTTTTCACTGCTTTCATAGGAAAGCATAACTTCCGGCCAGTGAACCATGGGCGCCATAACGAATGTAAGCGTATGACTGCCGAGTTCAAGCGTTTCTCCCTCTTTTTTTGCAATGATTTTACTTTCGTCCACATCGGCAAACTGCGGCATCATCGCCTTCGCTTTTGCGGAGCATACAATCTCAATATCAGGGTACAGTTCAACCAGCGCTCTGATATTTGCGGAATGGTCGGGCTCAAGATGCTGGATAACGAGATAATCCGGCTTTCTGTCACCAAGAGCCGTTTTGAGATTTGCGAGCCATTCATCGCTGACGATTTTGTCAGCCGTGTCCATAACTGCAATTTTGTCATCAAGAATAACATAGGAGTTATATGCCATTCCGTTGGGTACAACATACTGACTTTCAAACAGGTCCAGATCGTGGGTGCTTGCGCCTATATATTTAACAGCGTCGGAAATTTCTACTTTCATCGTATACAAATCCTCCTTTATTTTTTCCAGAGAACATATTAACACATATAAACTTAATATGCAATAAAAACTATTTATTGGGAGAAAAGTATTTTTTCTATCCCATAAATCTATGATTTAGCGTATAAAATGCGGGCGATGGATTATTGCCCCTACGATGAAACAATAATGCTCCCTGCGCCGCAGTGCGTGTTGTGCGCGCGGCGCAAATTCTATGCACGGGCGATTGGTAATCGCCCCTACGGCAATATATTTTGTTATGGCGAACAAAAAGGGCTGTGAAAATCACAGCCCCAATACTTTGACTTTGTATTGCATTATTCGCCGAAATATCTCTTGAGAAGTCCCTCGAACGCTTTGCCGTGACGAGCCTCGTCTCTTGCCATTTCATGAACAGCGTCATGAATCGCGTCAAGGCCCTGCTCCTTCGCCATTTTAGCAAGCTCTGTCTTGCCGAGTGTTGCGCCGTTTTCAGCTGAAGCTCTCATTTCAAGATTCTTCTTTGTGGAGTCGGTTACTACCTCTCCCAGCATCTCAGCAAATCTTGCAGCATGGTCAGCCTCTTCATAAGCTGCCTTCTCCCAGTAAAGACCGATTTCAGGATAGCCTTCTCTGTGCGCTACTCTTGCCATGGCAAGATACATACCAACCTCTGTGCACTCACCGTTGAAGTTGTCACGCAGACCCTGTACGATCTCTTCGCTTACGCCATCGATGATGCCTACTTTGTGCTCAGCAGCCCAAGCTGTAACGCCTTCTTTTCTCTCTTCCATCTTTGCGCCGCAAACAGGGCAAACATCAATGGGTTCGTCACTTTCGTAACCGCATACCGGACAATAATACTTCTTTGCCATTTTAATTACTCCTTTAAGTTTAAATAATTTTTATTTACAACAGCCGCAAATACCGCTGTAATAAACATCTTTTTGTCTGATTTCAAATCCCTCGATCCCTGAGGTTCTTTCATCAGAGCATTTAAAATCATATATCCTGCCGCATTTTTCACAAATAAAATGGCCGTGAAAACTGGTGTCAGCGTCATATCTGATTTTCTCATTATCAATCTTAACCGGTATAAGAAGTCCGCAGGCTGACAACGCCTCAAGGCAGTTATACACCGTTGTTTTGGAAAAAGACGGGTTATCCGCCGTAACGCTTTTATACACGGTTTCAACATCCGGGTGAATGGGATTCTGAGCAAGAAAACGATATACAGCTATACGCTGGGGCGTTGCTTTAAGCCCTTTTTGCCTGAAAAGCTCCGTTATTTCTCTTGTGTTCAAATCATCACCACTTTGTAATCATTTGTATTTTGTAATGATTACAATTTAGATTATATCAGAAAAAACTTTTTTGTCAATAGAAAAATCAAAAAAATTTATTATATTTTTCACTGTATTCAAACCCGGCTGATTTAAGCTTGTCACACAGCGCTGCCTTATCAATATTCAAATCCTCGCAAAGTTCGTCCAGATCAGAATAAAAATCTCTGAGTTTAAGATTGATAAAGCTCATCAGCATAAAAGGGTCTTTAGGCAAATCCATAGAAAATCTCCTCAATATCAGATTATCTTACATAAATAATCTAACACAGTAAAATAATATTTTCAACAAAATATAAATAATAATATTGATTAATTACATAATATGTGCGATAATATTAAATAATTTTTAAGACTTAGGTGAAAACATGACGGATTACAAAATGCTTGCGGATTTACTTTTCCCAAATGTGGACAAGAATGTAGATTACTATGAAAATCTATACCCAAACAGAGATTTAAAGGAAGGCGCAAGAGTCACACGATTCGCGCCAAGCCCTACGGGTTTTCTTCATTTAGGCAATCTGTTTACCTGCTCTGTTGCATACAAAACGGCAAAAACGACCGACGGAATATTCTACGTCAGGGTCGAGGATACCGACCAGAAAAGGAAAGTGGAAGGCGCTGTTGAAGTTATGCTGGAGGGATTAAAATCCTACGGAATAACAGCTGACGAGGGCGTAATGATTGATGGCACACAACGCGGTGACTACGGACCCTATATCCAGAGCCAAAGGAAAGAAATTTATCAGACATACGCCAAATACCTTGTTGAACAGGGACTTGCCTACCCCTGCTTCTGCTCCGCCGAGGAGCTGGAAGCGCTGCGGGCGCAGCAGGAAAACGACGATATTAAGGGCTACTACGGAAAATCCGCAAAATGCCGTGACCTTACTTTTAATGAAATTAAAGCAAATATCGACGCCGGAAAATCCTGGACACTGAGACTCAGATCCCCCGGCGACGCCAATAAAAAATGCTTTTTTGACGATATGATAAAAGGCAAAATCGAAATGCCTGAAAATATAATCGACGTAGTTCTTCTTAAAACGGACGGCATACCCACTTATCATTTTGCGCATGTAATCGACGACCACCTTATGCACACAACCCACGTTATAAGGGGCGACGAATGGATCGCGTCCGTACCGCTCCATCTCCAGCTTTTCCGTATTCTCGGTTTCAAGCCGGTGAAATACGCCCATGTCGCTCCCCTTATGAAAGAGGAAAACGGCAATAAAAGAAAACTTTCCAAAAGAAAAGATCCGGAGCTTGCGGTTACCTATTATAAACAGGAGGGATTCCCCGCCGCTTCAGTCAATGAATATATGATGACAATCATGAACTCGAATTTTGAGGACTGGCGACGCGCCAATAAGGACGCTGATATAAACGCTTTCCCGTTTAATCTTAAAAAGATGTCTGTTTCCGGTGCGCTGTTTGATCTGGTAAAGCTGACAGACGTTTCAAAAAATGTTATATGTCAAATGTCCGCAGACGAGGTTTTTGAGCTGTCATACGAATGGGCAAAGGCGTTCGACCCTCAGCTCGCCAAACTTTATGAGCAGGACAAGGCTTACGCAACTGCCGTACTGAATATTGACAGAGGAAATAAAAAGCCGAGAAAGGATATAGCCAAGTGGTCCGATATCCCCGACTACATCAGCTATATGTATGACGAAACCTTTGAAGAAAATTATGAGCTTACCGGTAACGCTACCGAAGAGCTTGCAGTAAATATCCTTAACCTTTACAAAGACATTGTTGACGTAAATGACGACAAGGATACATGGTTTAACAAAATAAAAGAAATATGCCAGCCTGTGGGCTGTACTCCGAATGTTAAGGAGTACAAACAAAATCCAGACGCATTCAAAGGTCACGTGGGAGATGTTTCCACCGTTATCCGTGTGGCTCTGACCGGCAGAACAAACACCCCGGATTTATTCGCGATCACCGCTCTGCTGGGCGCTGACAGGGTACAGAAAAGAATCGAGAAGGCAATCAAACACTATGAGGAGAAAAAATAATGGCTGAAATCAATAACAAGGAAGAAAAAGTGATAAGCTCCAACTTTATCCACGATTTTATTGACGAGGATCTGGCTGAGGGTAAGTACAGCAGAATCCAGACCCGTTTTCCTCCGGAGCCAAACGGATACCTGCATATCGGCCACGCCAAAGCGATCTGCATCAATTTCGGCGTTAAGGAAAAGTACAACGGCATATGCAATCTCCGTTTTGACGACACAAACCCCATAAAAGAGGATACGGAATACGTTGACGCGATTATGGAGGATATCAAATGGCTGGGCTTTGACTGGGACAATGTCTACTATGCGTCGGATTATTTTGATTTTCTCTACGAATGCGCAATAAAGCTTATTAAAAAGGGCAAAGCTTTCGTTTGTGAGCTGACGCCCGAGCAGATGAGAGAATACAGAGGTACCCTTACCCAGCCGGGTAAAAATTCACCATACAGGGACAGAAGCGTTGAGGAAAATCTTGGCCTGTTTGACAGAATGACAAAGGGTGAATTTCCGGAAGGTTCCATGGTGCTCAGGGCAAAAATTGATATGGCGTCGCCGAATCTGAATATGCGCGACCCTATCATTTACAGGATCATGTACGCGCATCATCACAGAACCGGTGATAAATGGTGCGTATATCCGATGTACGATTTTGCGCACCCGCTTTCAGACGCCTATGAGAAGGTAACGCATTCCCTCTGCTCACTGGAATTTGAAAATCACAGACCCCTTTATGACTGGTTTGTAAATGAGCTTATTGATTGGGAAAAGCCCCGTCAGATAGAATTTGCAAGGATGAATCTCAATTATACCCTGACATCAAAAAGGAAGTGCCTTAAGCTTGTTGAGGATAAAATCGTATCCGGATGGGACGATCCGAGAATGGCAACAATCAGCGGTATGAGAAGAAGGGGGTACCCTGCCGAGGCGATCCGTGATTTCTGTGAAAGAATCGGCGTTTCAAAGGCATACAGCGTAATCGACTTTGCACTGCTTGAAGCGTGCGTGCGTGACAATCTCGGCGCCAATTCACCCAGAGCCATGGCGGTTATCGACCCGCTGAAGCTGGTTATTGACAATTATCCCGATGATACGGTTGAGGATATTGAATGTGAATATCATCCGGACCATCCGGAATACGGCTCACGGAAAATGCCGTTTTCAAAGGAGCTTTGGATTGAGAAAAACGACTTTATGGTTGAACCGGTAAAGAAATACCGCCGCCTTTTTGTGGGCAACGAGGTAAGGCTTTACAAGGCATATTTCGTAACCTGCACCGGCTATGACCTGGACGAGAACGGCGAGGTATGCTGTGTGCACTGCACATATGACCCAGAAACACTGGGCGGAGACGCTCCGGACGGCAGGAAGGTCAAGGGCACGATTCACTGGGTATCGGCAAAGGACAACTGCCCTGCTGAAATCAGGCTCTATGAAAGGCTGTTCAATGTGGAAAATCCCAGCGATGAGGAGGGCGTAAGCTCCTTTGAAGATAATCTGAATCCCGATTCCCTGACGATTTCAACAGGCTATGTTGAAAAGGCGCTTGCCGATTGTGAAACCGGCGCCAAATATCAGTTTATGAGAAACGGATATTTCTGCAAGGACAGGGATTCGACAGAGGATATGCCCGTATTTAACAGGACCGTTGCGCTCCGTGACGGATTTAAAATCGCAAATAAACCGCAGGTGAAATGATTTTGAGTATAAGAAACGATATAAAAAATATAGCGATTATCGCGCACGTTGACCACGGCAAAACAACGCTGGTTGACGAAATGCTGCATCAGAGCGGCATTTTCCGCGACAATGAGGAGGTTGCGGAAAGAGTCATGGACTCCAACGATTTGGAAAGGGAACGCGGTATCACCATTCTTTCCAAAAACACCTCCATCCACTATAAAGACACAAAAATAAACATAGTGGACACGCCCGGTCACGCCGATTTCGGCGGCGAGGTTGAGCGCATACTGACCATGGTTGACGGCGTTCTGCTTCTTGTCGACGCTTTTGAGGGGTGTATGCCCCAGACCCGTTTTGTGCTGAAAAAAGCGCTGGGTCTGCATAAAAAGCCGCTGGTAGTAGTCAATAAGATAGACCGTGACGGCGCAAGACCCGAGGAGGTTATTGACGAGGTGCTGGATCTGTTCATAGAACTGGGCGCCGATGATGACCAAATTGAATTTCCGGTGGTCTACGCCTCTGCCAAGGACGGATATTCCAGTCTTGACCCCAATGCCCGCGAGGGAGATATGCGTCCTTTGCTGGACGCGATTCTGGAGTACATACCATCGCCGCAGGGCGATATGGAGGGTCCCGCCCAGATTCTGTTTTCATCGCTGGAATATGACGATTATGTAGGCAGGATCGGCGTGGGCAGAGTGGAAAGAGGTACAATTAAAGTGAACACCCCCTATGTGCTCTGCCGGCAGGACGGCTCACAGGAAAATGTAAAATTTTCAAAAATCTATCAGTTTGAGGGACTCAGGCGAGTAGACTGCGCCGAAGCAAAATTCGGCGACCTTGTATGCGTATCCGGCATAGCGGATCTGAACATCGGTGAAACGGTATGCGACCCCGAATGTATCGAACCGCTGCCCTTTGTGAAAATTGACGAACCAACCATTTCAATGAATTTCATAGTTAATGACTCGCCATTTGCCGGCAGGGAGGGTAAATATGTCACCTCCCGCAATCTGCGCGACAGGCTGTTCAAAGAGGTGGAGACCAATGTCTCCATGAGAGTGGAGGAAACCGACTCCATGGATACCTTTAAGGTATCCGGCAGAGGAGAGCTTCATCTGTCCATCCTTATTGAAACGATGCGCCGTGAGAACTATGAATTTCAGGTGTCACGGCCCCAGGTTATCATGAAAAAAGACCAGAACGGAAAGACGCTTGAGCCGGTTGAACTTGCCATAGTAGAAGTGCCGGAGGAATATGTGGGCGTGGTTATGGAAAAGCTTTGCTCCCGCAAGGGAGAGATTGAAAATATGGACACACGCTCCACCGGTATGACGCATCTGGAAATCAAAATTCCTTCCCGCGGGCTTATCGGCTACCGTTCGGAATTTCTTACGGACACCAACGGAAACGGAATTATGAACCAGCTTTTTGTGGGATATGAGGAATACAAGGGCGATATCGCCACAAGAAGCCGCGGCTCCATTGTCGCCCACGAAACAGGTACGACTACAGGTTACGGCCTGTGGAATACGCAGGACAGGGGCAGACTGTTCGTAGGTCCCGGCGTTGAGGTGTACGAAGGTATGATCGTCGGGGAATGCGCCAAAGACGAGGATATCGTGTGCAATGTATGTAAGAAAAAGCACGTTACCAATACCAGGGCCAGCGGCTCCGACGAGGCGCTCAAGCTCGTGCCCCCAACCGTTCTTTCCCTGGAACAGAGCATGGAATTTTTGGCGGACGACGAATTGCTGGAGGTAACGCCGAAATCTATCCGGCTGAGAAAAACCATTCTGGATAAATCCCTGCGGCTTAAGGCAGAAAGCAGAAAAAAATAAAAAACACCGCATCCAAAACACCCCCTTGCCGAGACGGCAAGGGGGTGTTTTTCTCTTCTTTACGCAAAGAAAGGCGGCAGCCCGAAAGCTGCCGCCCCCCCTGTTGCAATTTGGATATTACATCCAAATGCCTCCGCCTGAAGGAGGAGTAATTGTTTCAATAGATGTTGTTACAACATCTACTGTCTTAAATTCCTGAATATCAGAAATTGGTTTTGTATAAAGCTCTTTCATGTTCATTTGTCCTCCCTTGCTGTCTTATGCGTATGTGTAAGTCTGAGGATCAGCGTATACTACCTGAGTCGCGCCGTCAGCGTCAACATAAGCAAGGAATGCTCTTGCAACGATTGTGCCTGTCTGAGCCTGAAGACCAACGGACAAAGCAAACTGATTTGACTCTGTTGCGCAATATGCAGCCATTACGTCTGTGCCGTTTACATCAGCAAGCGTAATCTCGTTGCTTGCAGGATTAGCGGCATATACGAATCCGGCATTTACATATGTGCAATCGTCAGTCATTTCACGAGTTGCAAGGAATGATGCCTTCAAAGCATTCTCTGAACCTATCTCTGTTACGGAAACAGCAGCAACTGTAGGTGTAGCTGTTACAACATCATATACAGGAGTAAGATCCATATCTGTACCGATATAGAATGAGTAAGTGTCACCGTAAGCTACGATTGTATCGCCCATCTGCCAAGCTGTTGCGCCGGGAGCTGTAACTGTTACAAGAGTATTGTAACCGATTTCAGATACTGTGTCTTCAGCCTCTACATACTGTGTAGAAATGGTAGCGCCAGTAGCTGTTACAGTATACGTATTCTCAACGATTCTTTCATACTTAGCAGTAATTGTTGTAGCCTCTGTGAGAGCCTGGATCTCCTCATCGCTGAGTGACCAGCCGGCAGCTGTGTAACCGGCTACATCCGGAACAGCAGGAATAACGATGTCAGCGCCGCTTGCTACGGTCTGTGTAGAAATTACGTTGCCGAACTTATCTGTGAATACAACTGTGAACTCGGTTCCGTCTGTATCCTCAACAAGCTGGAATACAGGTGTGTAAACAATGTTAGCAAGCGCCTTAGCTGTGTAATTAGCCTCGGTAGAAACGATCTTGCCGTTTACTTCCCAACCAACAAACTCAGCGCCCTCAACAGGTGTAGCTGTGAGTGTAACGTCAGCGTTTGCAGCAACATTGATTGTTACATTCTCTGCTGTTACAGCCTCGTCATTGATAGTAGCTGTACCAAGGTCAACAGCCTCAACGGTTACAGAGATGCCCTGAAGTGCAGGAACGGTTCTGGTCTCGGTATGAGACGGATCGTTCTTACATACGCGGGTCTCTTCGCCGGCTTCTTCATAAGTCGGCTCTTTTGTTACTGTCCACTCGCCCCAGTCATGACCGGTAGCTGTGCCAGCAGCTGTTCTTGTGTCTTGTGTGCCGCAGCCATAGATGCAGGATGCAGTCTCTGTACCGTCTTCAGTACATGTTGCGTCGTTGTTGTATACATATTCGCCATAGCTGTGGTCAACCTTTGTACCTGCAGCTGTTCTTGTATCTGTCGCGTCGCATCTGTCACACTTAGCAGTTTCTGTACCGTCAGCCTGACAGGTTGCATCGTTGTTGTATACATAGCTTGTGTAGCTGTGACCGAGAGCTTCAGGATATTCATCATAAGTCTCTCCGCCTACAGAACATTTGTATACATAGTGACCGGCTGCTGTACAAGTCGGCTCTGTGCTGGCTTCATCATCTTTAACCCAGTCATGAGCTGTCTCGGTTCTGGTCTCCTTGTATGTTACATCAGCTGTAACATCAGTGATTTCAGGCCATGCATAAGTGTAGTGGTTGTTATCATCCGATGAAGCCGCTGTGTTTTCAGGAACCGTTACGCTGGCAGCAGCTGTGCCTTCATCATATTTCGTTTCAGAAACAACCTGACCGGCATAGTTCTCAAACTTAACGGTGTACTGTGTTACCGGATCCACTCCGCCATTTGCTTCATAATCTGTGTACTGAAGAGCGATAAGACCATAGGTCTGTTCTGTATCCTCAGGGTCAAATGTGAAGAATCTCTGCGTGGTTCTTCCCTGTTCACTTCCGGCATACGGAGAGAACTGCGTATAGGTCCACTCGTCATGGCCTTCAAGGTCTCTGTCGAACCAGAGAACATCTGAAAGGTCACAATCCTGAAGGACTTCAAAGCTCAGGGTACAAATAATCATACCGTTATCACCAAACGGACGCTGATCAGCTCCACAATAAGCAGACGCAGGCGGTGCAACGTTTGAGGTAAACGGAGTGTAGAAAGTACTGTTGGTAATGCTTGTTACCTGAGCACCGGCATCTGTTGCAGCATCACCATAGTAGGAATAACCTCTTGTTATGAATGCCTGTGTGGTCTGTGTTGTAGAACAACGGGCCCATCTGTCCTGAGAAGAAGGATTCAGTCTGTAATAGGCATAAGCAAGATAATTTGAATCAAAGCTACCCTTAAGCTGGCCGGAGTAAAGCATGTCAAATCCACCGATCTCAATCGTTACGGCGATACGCTGACCTGCTTTAAGGTCTGCAGGGTTAAGGATGTTGCCATCTTCTCTTACTTTGTCAATTGTGTATGTTTCATTATATCCATAATACTGTCTGTAAATACGGTTTTCAGCAGTACCCTGGTCGCTGACTGTTACAGTGAGAACCGGCTTGTAGTTCGCCATCATATTCCATGCGTCAGCGCTCATTCCGAGATCATTTTCCATACCAACTGCGTCTCCCCAAGCCAAACCAAGTTCCCAATCGGCACTGTTCCAACCGTTATAGTCCTGTTCGCCGTAAGGAATCTGAGTATTGGAAGTGGAATCATAATTGTTGTCTCCCCACCAGCCGGTAGGTACCCAATCTTCTGCAAAAGCAGTAAATGGTACAGAGCAAACAATCATAAGAACAGAAAGAAGGCATGCTAATGATCTTCTTAATGTTTTTTTCATATAAGGTATACCTTTCATAATAATATTATTCAATGATTAAAGCATTGTAACTGGAATCTGCCGCAAATACATATAAGATCTTAGCGTCGTCTGCTGTTACATAACCGTCTCCGGTCAATTCGCAGTATTCCGAAAGTTCGCCGCCGGCCGCCGATCTATAAATAATCTTGGCGTCATCGGCTGTTACAGACCCATCTTTACTGAATTCACAGCATATCATAGGAATCATGCCAGCATCTATATCCGAGCCGGAAACAACGATCTCCACATTGCGCGGAATCGCATATTCCGAGGAAATCGTGGCATAATACCTGCCGTTTAACAATCCTTTGATATTGAACATATTTTTCGTTTCATTATTTTCATTTGTTTCAGAAACAGTGGTTACGGAAGTAACCAAATCTGTTCTGTCAGCATCGGCATATACGTCCACCGTATAAGTACCGTATGCGGGCGTGCCGTTTGTTACATCATTCTGGTTGATCATAATAACAATTTCCCCAGTTATGTTATACCCGAAATCCGGTGTAACATCGCAAGTCATCAGGTAAAGCACACCATCATAGTCGTCATAGCTATCGACCAATGCGTATTCGTCACTGTAGCCGTCGCCGTAATCGACCTGTAAAAATGTCAGATTCGGATTTGTTGATACCGTGATATAATCAGCGGCGTCACAATCCTCCGCAAAAGTTACGGAAAGGGTCACAATAATCTGTTTCTTCTCAGAAATGGCAGAACAATCATCATTTTCAGATACAAAACCGAAAACGATATTGCCGCCGGACAATACGTAACCTATACTGTCCATAGCCATATTCTCATCGTCAGATATTGAATAAGACGGAGCAGAAGCGACAGTGACCTTACTTTCATCATAGGCTGCCGTTATCTGTACGACAGACAGGCTCTTAACGCCTGAAACAACAAAACTGACATCATATGTTCCGGCGGTCAGCTCGTTTCCGTCTACGGCCACACCGTCCTGCGCATATGTGCAGTATATTTCCGGAGATTCAGTACCAAGGGTGCCGGTTTCAGCATTTGAAACAAGCGGAAGACTGATGAAACACATCATTGCGGCAAGAAAAGCCATAAACGCAGCCAAAACACTGCCGCCAAATTTAAATTTGGCTTTCATTTGTCAGCCTCCTTAATGAATTCTCCAATTTTCATTTTTTAACAGCTTTTAACAGCACTACACGTACTGCCAATTATAATTAATTAATTATAATTTTTACTCCCCTGAGAATAAGGGAAGAAATAATATGATAAAAATGACTCTGCGTTTTAAAATTCAGAGCATTCTATTATTCTTCTTTAATAAGCACCTGTAAATTTCAGTGACGCGCAATCATTTATATCCACTCTGAAAGTCGCCCAAGCGCCGAGCCCAAAAAGGGCTCAGCACTCAGGTAAAGTGATAGTAATGTAATTACTGGATTGTAACTGCTGGCAAGGTATAGCCGGCGGCAAAGGTATAAACAACCTTAGCGTCATCGGCGGTTACAGCTCCCTCACCTGTAAAGTCAGCGTAAGGAGTTAACTCGCCGCTCGCAGCAGCCAAACTATAAACGATTTTAGCGTCATCAGCGGTTACCGAACCGTCTGTTGTAAGATCGCAAGGTACAACCGTGATCGCACCGGCATCAATATCCTGATCGCCGACAATAACGGTTATGTTATTAAGCGGGATCGAATATGTTGATGTGATTGATGCATAGTAAGTACCTGCATCCAGATCAGTAAGCGCAAACGTGTTGGTCTCGGTCTCTGCGTCATAAACAGATGTTACTTCCTGAACAAGCTGGCTTCTGTCAGCGTCAGCATACAGTGAAACTGTGTACTCGCCATATACCGGAAGACCGGTTGAAGCGCCTGTTGAGTTGCTTGCAATTTCAAGTGAACCTGTTACTGCAACGCCTGTCGGCTCAGCAATATCTTCCTCAAGAGCAATCTCTGCTGCCTGAAGGGCTGTATCTGTGTAGTAGCAGTCTGAAATCTGAGCGTCATAATCGCTCGCGGCAGCGTTATAGTAATTCGCTGTCTTATGCGCATATGAGCCGTTGCCAAGCTGCGCAAGAGCTACAGCGTCAGCAAGAGCTGTTACATAAGCATCCCATGTTTCAGCGGAGTAAACTGTCTCACCCTCATTTACGAGAGTTCCTTCAGCTGACCAAGCGCCGAACTTAGGATCAACAGCGGAAGCACCCTTAGTTACAACAGCAGGTGTAAGAAGTGTGCCGTCCTCATCATAAGTAGCAGGTGTTGCAGTCAGGTTGGCATAAGTGTTGCCTGATGCACAGAGAATCTCAGCCTCAAGCTGGTCACCCTGGTAACCACGCTCAACGACCTTGCTCATATAGAAGTTAAAGAGTCTTACATACTCTTCTACCTGAACGGAAGAAATCGTTGATTCAACCGCTATATTGGTAATTGTGATATTTTCATTTTTTACATAACCGTTATAACTGCTAAACGGAACACGGTCAGTATGAGATACAATTTCGGTTTCATCTGTTTCCTGACCAGTCTCCTCGTCAATAACGGGTTCTTCCGCATTATAAGTAATAGCAAGAGTATAGTCGGCCTCAGCACGTTTTGCGAAGTTGACCATCTCATTATAAGTTACAACATCGAAATTGTTGTTGTTCATGTTATTCCTTACAAGGGAAATATCTTCAAACAGATCCTGCGCGATTGAGGTATTAACAGAATCGTAAATCATATCCGTAGCATAGCTGATATAATCGCTTGCCTGTGAGATCGTACCACGAGTATCTACTGAGCTTCCGCTCTCCATCTTGATACGCGCATAGGATGTCTCAGGGAACTTAGCTACCCAATCTCTGTCAGAGTTGACTTTGTCTGAATTGGCGTCGCGGTATACATACTGAACCTGCTCATAAAGCAGCGCGCCGTCATCATTGGTCGCCTGAACGTCTGTCGGCTCAGCCCACGGAATCGGGAAGGAATCCGTGTTCCACTCTGTTTCATAAAGGGGTTCGTTTCTGAGCCAGTATTTGCCTGCGTCTTCTCCTGTGCCCTCAATGACTGCAACACCGGCAGGATCCTTGCCGTTTGTTACGTTAGCCGATGTCAGAGCTACATTTGAATAGATTGGCATTGTGCACGCAGCGTCGAAATAGTAAACGCCGTCGACACCGCCGTAGGTTACACCGTCTTCAGTAGAACCGCCGAGATATGCGTCCGCCTTTACATCGGCAGGCAGAGTGTAAGGCAGATCTGTTACACCGCCGTCCGTACTTGTGAACGGAACATACGCTCTGTCACCGTATTCTGTGGCAACAACAGCTGTTGTCGCTGTCAGAACCGTCTGGTCAGACATATTGATAGCAGTTGTCGGAGTAAGTACAGTTGACTGCGCGGCAAGAGCATTGACCAGCGCGTCGCTTACTGTATCATAAACGTCCGGATTTGTAAAATCAGATTCCCTATACCTTGCAAACAGATCTGAAAGCTCGTTGTACTGCGTTGTCAGATCAGCAGTACCGGAGTCATCGCCGACAACAAGTGTGAAATCAACATAGCCTGACTCAGTACTGTTATACAGGCACATGTTTACAGAATATTCGCCTGGCTGAACTTCCGTCTCACCATCGTATCTGCAGAAGCTATGGTAAATCGACTGACCTTTATTAACCGTTACTTTGCCGAAGTTGACATAGAATCCGTCCGCAGGACCCCTCATGGAAATCTGGCCCAGCGTGGTATCGTATTTCAGGTCGCCATCAGTACTCAGATATACGTGCTCATAAACGCCGCCTTCCTGATGGTAGGCCTTAATGATGCCCTCGCTTATCGCCTCTTGCAGCGTGTACGCAACGTGATCTCTGGTTTCAAAATTGGCTTTCTGCTCATCGGAAAGACCGTTATATGTTGAAGTAATCTGCTCTTCGGTGTAACCGGCATTGCCGGATCCTCTGTTCCAGCTTACGCCGCCGTCCAGCGAATAGTCATAATACTCTTTCTTGATAAGGTCACCGGTTTCAGGATCAAACACAGGTATAGCGTTTGAGCTATTGACTGTTACGTTTTGCTGCGTCCTGTCGTCCCATACAGTAGCCTCGTCATAGTAGTACATACCGTCAACCGATCTGTCATTACCAACCCATGAATTACTGGTATTTACAACTCTGATTCCGTAGTTGTTGACAGCATCCAGGTTCGTTGTGGAAAGCACAACATATTCCGGATAACCAGCAAGGAGAATATTTCCAGCGGCGAAGGTGTCGCTTGTGAACGCGCGGTAGCCGTTACGCTCCAGCGTTCTATTAGCGCTGCTGCTTTCCAGCTGGGTCGGAAGCATTCTGGTAACGCCGTCATCGTATATTCTGTCTGCCGGATAAACGATGGATTCCCAAGAAAGCGTGCCGGTCAGATACTGATAGCATCTTGTTGTGAGGTCGCTGTAAATAACATCGCCGTTTTCATCAGTAATATCATATGTAACAACGATCTCATAAGTTGTACTCTCATCAGAACCCGAAGGAAGATACTGAGAGCTTGTGGTGAGAGTAGCTGACTCGCCGGGAGCAAGATAATCCCAACCAGGCTGCGAAATCGTTGCAGAGCCGCCGCCTTCCGTAGTAATCTGAGCGTCTGTCAAGGTAATATAGTAACGTGAAAGCTGTTCAACAGCTCCGCCGTTCATACCGTCAACATAAGCGTTATTCAGTCCGGTTACATTGTTTGTTACAACAACTGAAGAAGAATAACTCTGTCCGCTCTGGCAATTCAGAATGAATGGATCAGCAATTTCAGCGCTTGCCATTTCAAGCTCATGCTCGGAAATGTTGCTGATAGCCTCAGGAATGAAGCTGTTTACAGCCTGAAGGGCAAACATAAGACCCCTGAGAATAGAATCCGGATAAGTGGCAACACCGCTGGTTCCGTATCCTGAAAATTCAGCTACATTGCAAATCAGCTTTTGGAGGATTCCAACGTTATCACCATTGGTTCCGGCAAGGGTTCCTACCTGTAAAACATCATCAAACGGATGTGCAGAAGTTCTGTCCGGAATCGGAACATATGTCTGTCCGCTGTAACGAGGTCCAAAGATAGCGTTAAGCAGATCCTTAACCAAGTCATATACAGTATTAATTACGCTGGTATTCTGAATCGGATCTGAGGAGATGATTGAAAGCAGACGATATATGAATGTCTTAACTCCTCCAAAGCCTGTTGCTTCGTCAATATCACCGATTTCAAGAACGCCCAGAACGATATCGTTCCAGATAAGGTCTTCTGAACTGAACTGACCATATCCTGTACCCTGAAGCGTACCTGCTACAGGAAGAAGATGATTTGCTACAAGGTCGATATTGGTCCAAATATCATTGCCTGTGTTAATCTGGCTTTCACCATTATTGTCACATACGCCAAGAAGTGACGCAACGCCCATGGCTCTGTCGTCGCTCATTGCCATATCGTAATCGTCAGCATAGTAGCAAATGACAGAATTCAGCAGCTGAAGAAGTGTGTTCGTATCGCCAATTTCTCTGTTTGTAACCTGCCATCTGTTGCCGCTTGTGTCTGTAACAGGAACATAGCCTTCCATTACATAGGTAACGGCGTCACGTGCCATCGGAAGGAGCGTTCCCTCCAGAGTAGCGTTGATAAATCCGACAGAATCTGTTGAAACAAGCGTACTGTAATCCTTGGACGGCAGAATGTATGAAAGATATTCTCTCAAACATACATAAGCAACTGCTTCCGCATCGTTACAAGCATCCCAATCTGCCGGGTGTATAATCTGATCAAGTCTGCCAGAGCCAAGATTTACATTACCGATACATGCAATCAGGAACGGAATCATGGCGCTTTCAAGATTTTCTTCGGAAAGCTGAGCATCTTCACCATTGTTGATATAGAACCCGTTCAGAATGTTCTTATCTGTCGTATCCGCTACGTACTGAACCATTTTAAGCGTGTTGTTTACAAGCGTGTTTGTAATGGTTTGGATTGCCGAGTCATCAATTGTAGTGAAGTTGCCTGTTGTTGTCATGGTCGGACGAGCCGTATCGCCGGGCGCATCAACATAAATATTGTCGCTAACAACAAATATGTCATTTACCGCAGCAATAAGACAATCATTCAGACCCGCTACAAGAGAAAAATAATCATCATAATCATTCTCAAAGAAGCTATCAAGATTCGGTGTGCCAAGCTGTTCAAAATACAGATTAACAGAACCTGTCTGCATATCAAAGTAGTAATCAGCAAGCGGGCTGTATCTAAGTTTGTTGAACAGCGTTGTGGAATCGATGTCATCCCAGCTTCCGGTAGCGTCTTCAGCTATTGTACGGTCATGAACAAGATTGTCCTTAACCCAACCGAGGAATTCCTCAGCGGACTCAGCCTCATACTCCGCGTAAACAGCGTTTGCCCACGCCTCTACATTGGTGGCGGAATACATTGTTTCCGGATTGGTTACATCCCATCCGCCTGCAATGTTCTCTTCTGCCCAATAATAGTATGCATTGTCAAAGTTTGAACCGTGATTGCGGTCAACATCATAATTGACATGAACAAGCTTGATAGTATCAGAAAGAACGGTCTGCCAAGCTATCTTTAACGCTTTATAAGCGAAAGAGAATAATGTGTCTGAGGATGTAAGCTCAATGCCGTTAGGCTCATTGGTCTCTTGGTCATAGCCATATGAGAAAAGAAGTACATTGCCGGCATAAGCCTCTTCTGATGAATAAACAAGATTCGGGTCATATCCGTGCGCAATGGCAGCTTCAGAATAAGTCTTGCCCGACTCCATCTCCTTGTCAATAACTGCCTTTCTCGTTGCGGATGAGGTTCCGTCATTGTATGTAACAAGAACGCTTATCTTGGAAAGGAGCTCGCTGCTCAATTTTTCAAGCAGTACTTCGTCAAATACAAATGACTGCGGATTGCTCTTATATGCGGCAATCTCATCGGCAGTAAACCAATTAGTATAGTTAAAGAGAAGAGCTTGAACGATATTGTATACAAAGTTTGACTCATATCCGTCATCAGCCCCGAGAGCGTCTCCGATAGAGCCATAAATGTCAACGTTTACAAAGCTTCCAACCGTACCTAAATCAAAACCTCCGCGAAGGAACTCACCGATGACATCACTGCCATTATAGTCGGCAGAATTTTTCTGGAGTAATCCAAAAACAGCTCTAACAATGTCACAAGAGGATGTATTTGATCTTCTCATGCCATCTGTCGCAGAAAGATTGATATTTCCGGCATCTCCGAAAAGCCCGCCAAACTCGTCAAGCACATCTTGTACGCTTTCCAAGGTTTCCAGGAGTTCATCCACGCTGTGCGTATATACTTTAACGCTTGCCGTAATAAGTCCTATAACATTTACTTCAATAGTCCTTGCACTAGCGTCATAGTAAAACATACCGCTGGTAGGAAGAAGGCCTTGGACAAGAGAATCAATCTGAGGACCGAATTCTGCAAGCATTTCATCCGCGTAGTCAAGAAGCGCTGTTGCTACCTGCTCATCGGAAAGAACGCTCCACGCAAGATCATTATACTCAATATTATCATCGTGATAATCCTGAATGGAGGCGCCATAAGCACTCATAACGCCCGTAAAACAGGTTAGAGCCATAATGACAGCGAGAAAAAGGGCCAACAGTTTGTGAGAAAACTTTTTAGCTTTTGTTCTCATGTATTTTTTTACCTCCTTTTAATTTAGTTCTGCCAGACCGAAGTTTATTCGTTCCGGCAGACGTGGTGAATACATAAGAGTCTAATAATTTAGATTACATTTTAAACTCCCCAGCAAGTAGATTTTAGGAATTTAATAATGTAATGGCATCTGCGCCACTTACAGCAGCATAATCTCTGACCATCAGGCAATCTGAATTAGATTAAGGTTATCTATATCAAACAAAAATACAGATAACGTTGCTTCAAAATAGGTGCAAATCGCCTATAAACTCAAATTGATTATCCCACATTTTCTAAAAAAAGTCAATAAGCATTAACAATAAAGAATATTTTTGGCAAATTGTCCAAAAAAGGTTTTTCTTTTTAGATATATTTCACAAAAAGTTAATTGTCTATTCACAAATTTTATCCCATTTTTTCATTTTTCGATATAATTTTTACCGATTTTTCAGCGTTAAGGAATAGTGCTTTACAGCTAAAATTCAAACGTAAACCATATTCGCTTTACAGGAGCCCTGCATCCTTACACGCTGAACAAACAAAGACGGCGAAACTAATTTTTTAGAAGTAGTTTTTTCTCATAAAACCAACATCACTTCGGCTGCATTCACTTTGATACAATTAACAGATTGTTCAAAGTTTTAAGAAAAGTATTGACTTATTTCATATAATTTGGTATAAATAATTTGTATTTGTTCGTACGTGCGTGGATAAGTGCACCCAAAAATCAGCAACTTGTTAACAAAGTGTTAACAAGTTCGTTTTTTCGACAACTATTTTACGCATGTAAATTAAACGGCAAGTTCGTTAATCATAAAAGGTAAAGGAGAGATTTATTATGAAAACGAGCAAAAAACTACTTAGCTTTTTCCTGGCGGTAGTTATGGTCGTAACCACATGCTCTGTTGGATTTACTGCGTTCGCGCAGGATAACAGCAACAGCATCTGGTCAACTTCAGATGAAGCCGACGCCGCTTTCAACTCGCTCAACGGATTGATAGACGACTATCTTCCGTCGCTGCTGCTTGGCATCGACTCCGACGGCTTTTCCATTGAGGAAATGGTTTTTGAAAAATATGCCAAAATCCTTGGTAAAAGCGCAGACGACCTAACTGACCACGAAAAAGCAGTTATCCGAGGCGATGATGAACGCAGCGATGCGGATCCTGAGGGACTTCAGGCGGCGACGCTGCAGGATATCTTAACTGCTCTTCAGCCGGAGCTCATCAAAATCTTTGATGATAATAACATAACTGACGGCATGGATCAGTTAACCGGAACTGCGCAATCCAGCAAGACGGAATTCCTTAGAGCTTTCTATGAGGAATTCTATCCGGATAGGCAGCCAAATGAAAATAATTACACTTATCTTGACAGCAGAGATTCCGATATATCGTATTTCACGATTATGAAACTCTGCATGAAATATAAGGACAGTATCGGCGGTGAGGCTGGCGAGACCTTACAAAACTGGTATGACACCTTGTTGCCGCTTGCACATCTCTATGAGGAATACAACGCTCAGATGAGCGCTTTGGGCTCCACTATTGAGACCGTTGCAAGAAGATACGGCGATAACTTTAACTCCGCTTGTTTATATGATCTTGAACAGTTTTTTAAGCCTGTTACAGATGAGGGCGAGGACAGCGCCGTATCTTATGAAAATATTACTTCTGAAGAACTGGAAGCTTTTAACACATTGTACGCAATGTACGGAGCTTTTGTCTCAAGCGTAAGTTCAAATCAGATAAAGATAGATACGCCGGCGGAACTGATATACTATATCTATGGCGCCGGAATGAATTTAATATATGTATATTTTTATTATGATTACATTTATAAATCCGGCACGGCAGTAACCTTCACCGGAGAAGGCGAGTTTTTCAAAAAGGGCGATGAGGTTGAATACAATATAACCGCTGACATTACTCCGGAAAACTACGCGGAACTTCTTGCACTAGGATCTATAGTAAAGGAGGAAATTACTCCGGAAAACTACGCAGACCTTCTTGCAGAAGCATCTAAAAACGATTCGCTTGATGCTTTCTATGCAAACCTTGACGCAAACGCGGACAGAGCGAAATCCGTTGCGCAAAACTATGCTTTAGCAGCCTATTACAATGAAATTATCA
Source organism: Eubacterium sp. (assembly GCA_017886765.1). Lineage (GTDB taxonomy): Bacteria > Bacillota > Clostridia > Oscillospirales > Acutalibacteraceae > Eubacterium_R. The sequence goes on along the minus strand of JAGHJI010000062.1, from coordinate 134,312 downwards.
AGGGCGGCAAAAGCAACGCATACGAAGGACCATATTATCTGGACATTCTTAAGGGATATGCCGTAGATAAAGGATACGTAAAAACCGCAGACGAGATTGATGAAATGGTGTCCGAGTTGATGCCCGAGGGCTGGAAAGAAAAAGATTCCGTCCTGACTGACGCGCAGCTTGCCGATATAGCATCGGTACTCACTTCTATCAACGGAAACTCTTCGAGACTGCTTTCTTACTATGCCGGCGAAAGCGTTGCGTTTACCGACGCCAGCTCCACCAGCACAGAGGCAGTTATTCCGTCTGTGTTAAAAGACTCTATCGTTACCGAATACCTCACAATGATTGCCGAAGAAACATCTTCAGATACCGATGCACATCGCCTTGGTGTTTTCCAAGCCTTTATCGGCAGTGACGCGTACAGAAATCCGACCTACGCATCCGAACCGTACCGTATTGTTTCGCGTCTTAGTGTTTCACAGGCTTCCCGCGGACCTATCGGTCACTTAGACACATCCGTTGATCCTTATGCCGGTATAGCCTATGACGCAACGGGTCTGAACAGAGACGTTGAGATTTTTAACGACTATGCAACAATGACCAACGCGTTAAAGACCAGCGCCAATGATGCCAACGGAACGATTACGGCTATGGTTGTACCGCAGTCATATTATGATGAATACCTTGCGGATGATAGTGCTTATAGACTGATCCGAGGAGCATATAATGTTTATACGGACAGAAGCAACAAAGACGAAGCCGGCAACACCCATCTTGTTGTCACAAACGCATCTCCTCAAATAGGCTCTGTCGACGGAAGAGATGACCAAGGGAATATCCAGAAGAACACGATTAACGGATATTTTGCCGAGGCGGAAAACTACGCTTATGCCAAGGTTGTTGCTGAATTTGCCGGAATCGACTTAAGTGATTTGGCTGTGTCATCCGTAACACGTCTTCCGGAAATTCTTAATGTCGATCAACTTGTAGAAAACGAGTTAACCGCCACAATTGAAGAATCCGGCGTATCCAATGCCATAGAACTTACCGAAGAGCAAGAAGCGATACTGAACGCCGATTATGACTTCACCGGAGAAGTAGGAACCGAACTGATCAACGCGGTTTTAAATGACCTTGTAGCCGAAGTATTTACTTTGGAACTCTCCGATCAATCCATCTCCGAAATCATTAACTCTTTCCTTGAAACAGAAGTAGATCTTAACTCTGTTCTGGAGGATCTGTGGTCAAAGCTTGTTACCTCTCCTGTTGAAACGATATTTGAACTTCTTCCTGTTCTTGTAGTCCTTTTGGACGAGATTATCATACCGTTTGTCGCAAACGAGAACGAGAGTGACAGCCTGCTTTATAATTTGGATCTGTTTAACGATTTCAAAATGTCTTATGGATCCTATGTCGGCATAACAACGCTTAACTGGGATCTGAATGACCTGCTTCCAAAAATCATGCACTGGCTGTTTGAGGGAGATGAAGCGGAAGGCATAGAATACTATACGGCCGAAACCGTAACCTTCAAAGAAGAAGTAGACGGTCAGCTTGTTACCAAAAACTATTTGGGCGCAGAAATTGATACTGCCGATCTTAAAAATTATGTAGTCAGAGATCAGGACGGCAATCAGATTATCCGAACAGATACCGATCGTGTGGACGAAGACGGAAATGTTATTGCCGAGTTCACCTACCTCAATAACACCTCAACGGATCTGGGAGCTCTGCTTGCGGAATATCCCGAGGCTGTATTTAATTACTATTATACTTATGAAGGCGATGTTCCTTATCTGACGGGAATATACATTGCAGATAAAGCTCTGCGTGACGCAAAGATTTCAGATTTAGACACCCTGCTTGCGCAGCTTACCGACTATGAAACAAAAAAAGACAAAGACGGCAATGAAATCAAAGTCCTTAAAACAGAAAACGGTAAGCCGATTAAAACGCCAAGCAATACAGCGATTGCTTTGTCTGAAGTCGTAACGGAATTAGCTACGCTCTTCACAGAAGCTGTGGATACTTATGTTTCAACACCTGAACTTCGCAATCAAATAAAATGTGAACCAACGGCTGAAAACTTCAACACCACCAGCTCAGGACTTAACAATATATTTGTTGCGATTCCTCAGCTATTTGATTTAATGGAAGATCTTGCTGCCGAAAAATACGGTGTAGCAAAAGATGCATGGACATACTGCTATGACGGCAAAATATTTGCAAACCAAAACAACTATATAAGAAATTCTTCTCTTGAGACTTTCAAATCGTTGGCAGACGGCAGCGGAGACAGCGTTGACATTCTTGATACATTTGCTGATATATTCGTCGGCGACTGGCTCAACGCGATTATAGATCTTCTTGACAACACGATCTCTACAGATAACGAAATCACAAAGAACATACCGATTATCTCCGGACTGCTCAATTCACTGGGCGGATTCGGTGAAACAAGCATTATTACCGATGTACTTAACGGTGTATTCCAGATAGAACGTGAAAGCGACTACTCCTTCACGTTTGAAGAGCAGGACACAGGCTTTACCGGACTTTCAAAGGATAACGCTTATTTCCTGATTTCAAACATTCAGACACTTGTAGATGTGATCATGAACCTTGTCGATAAATTCGACAGTAATGGCAATGGCGGCGGCGATGGTGGAGATAACACCAATTCCGGAAGTCCCACATATAAACAGAAGGCTGCCAAAACAGCAAACGCTGACAAGAGCACATACACAAATTCGGAATTAAGCAACGCGACAGACCTTATCAACAACTTTGATAAGATGTTGTCCTCTCTCCTTGCTGACAGCAGCTTTAACGGATTTAATATAGATTCCACAGATAACATCCTTTCCGGTGTGGTTACATTTTTCTCAAACTACCTGGGCAACGATTGTTTCACAGATTTAGGAAAACTTCTTAACTCATACGTATTCTATATTACCGGTTCTGAAACATATACCCCTGATTCAAAGGGTAATGTAGACGCAAAGAAAGTTTATACAAACGAATCTCTCACCGGACTGGTTGTTGAGACCTTCCTGCTGATTGAAAAGGTTGTTGAAAACCTTCTTGCCGACTACTATGATACCTACACACTGGATAACGGCACTAATGCTCAGTACAATCTGCTTGTTGAAGCGATTGAAGGCGTTATTTCTCCTGACGCAGTCAGCATAAGACTTGACGGATACGAGAAAGTACAGGATAAACTGTCAGAGTATAACTGCTGGCACAACGCCGCGGATCAGACCTCCAGAGGCGACTATAAGATCAAGCTCGACTGGGGTATTAAGGCAGGCGATAAGGATGCGTTCTATGACGCTCTGGCAGCTTCATTAAGACTGATTACTTCCATCCTCGGTGTTGTTATGATTGACACCAACTGGTATGCAAATGTTGTTTCTCCTGTACTGGGAGCGCTGTGCACAAAGAACGGCATCAAGCTTGATACCGCCGCTCAGTACGCAGCAACAACAAACGGATACAATGACGAGGTACTCCTCGGTCTTCTCAGACCGGTATCCGAATGGATCAATCTCTTCCTTGAGAAGCCGGCTACAACGCTGATCAAATCCATTCAGGGCATTGCGGGTATACTGGATGATAAGAATGGCGCTACAATCGCTTCCATTGTTAAAAATGCTGTTACCCCGCTTGTAAACGAACTTAAAGGATTAGGAAAGATATTTGCTATTGACAGCGACAAACTGTTGCCTACCTCCCTTACCCTCCAGAGTCTAATTAATGACTTTACAAATGAAAAGCTTGCGATATACGCCGATACAAAAAATATCCAGCTTGGTAGTGGCGAGTACAGATACCCGCTTTCAGGTTCAAATCTCATTCCGATTATAAACAGCTATCTTGAAAGCACAGGCATCACGCTCAAGCAGATCAACTGGAACAAGCTCAGCACGGCTAAAACTCCGGCAGCCGCCTTCGTATATATCCTTGAATATTTACTTGAGGTTCTGCTGGACAATGACAATCTTACCGCTATTGCGGAGCTTATCGGCAACGATACGTTTACAGAAATAATTGAGCTTCTCAAATCCGGCGATATAACCGCCAAGGATATTCTTACGCTTCTCAACCGAATCCTTGAAGCCACAGACAGCCCAACGCTTGCTTACTGGACATTCGCTCAGTATCTCCAGGAGGCTGCAACAGGTTTCTACTATCCGGCTGGCGTTACCAAGCAGATGGCTGATAACGGCGTAGAAGGTCTTGATAATTTAATTTCAGGTCTGTTCCCGCTTCTCAGTTCATTCGGCGTTGACATTGGCGGCGATAGTCTCCAAGCAATCGTCAACAAGAACTTATTTACCAACGAGATTCTTACTTCACTTGCAACCGCGCTTTACGGAGCGCTGGACGGCCTTGATCCTACAATTAAAGATGTGCTCAAGAGTCTTGGTATTGTAACATCCACGAAGGATGTCGCAAAGATCTTAACTGACAAGAGCTACGGCAAGACCTTTACTTCCGCCGCAAATACAATTAAGGCGCAGTCAAGCTGGAGCAAAGTCAAGAATGTAAACTGGGGATTCAAGGATGGTTCCTCAAAGGCACAGCAGGGATTTGTAAACGCGCTTGCCGCAATCCTTCGTCCGCTTTATGATGTCCTTGAAATATTCCTCTGCGAAGGCACTCTCGAGATTAACGATGTCCTCTACGATGTAATCACTTCTCTTGACGTTCCTTACGGTGTACAGGTAATCACAATTTCCGATGACAAGGACGCTCCGATTCAGCTTAAGTTCTCCTATCGTATGAAGGACGGCATCCTCAGAATGAAGTTCAGAGAATACGAGGGCAACCGTGAGCGTTCAAAGTCTTCCGAACTCAGACTTGATTTCACATCACTTAAAGACCTTAAGGATCTCAAACTTGAGGGAACAAACGGTTACAACAGCGCGATCATTCCTCTTCTTGAGGCGCTGCAGTGTTCAAACATCTCCACTTACGCACAGTATAAGAAAGATGTAAACAATGCTAAGGATAATCTCCTTCTGGATATCCTTAACCCGCTAATCGGCGATTCAAGCAAATCGTTCCTCAACAAGCTGCTCGCAAATCCGGTAAGCGAACTCACAAAACTTCTTCCGAATATTGCGATGTATCTTGAATCAGACGGACTTGTCCAGCTGCTGGGCAATCTGCTGGCTCCGGTAACATATTTGATTACTGACGGTGAAAATCCGATTGACCTTGGAATCAGCGGCGTTATTGAGGACCTCCTTGGAGGCTCAATCCATGATCTCATTATTCCATTGGTTAACTCACTGCTTGCCGACAGCGATGATCCGAACTTAAGCAAACTTCAGCTCGCTGATATTGATTGGAACAAGCTTATCAGCCTGGGAACAAAGACAACTTACACCAGCAAAGCAACCGGCACAGACGGCAAATACCTGACCGGCAAGATGGTAGGTAATGTTGACCAGGGCAAGGTACTTATCACCGTACTGCGTTATGTTGCTAATCTTCTAATTGATAACGCGTCAGTACTCAAGAACTTAATTTGCTCAATTGACGCGATTGCTAAGAATGATACACTTAAGTCCATCATTCAGAGCGTATTTAACACAATCAGCACGGCTTCTGCCGACCAGATTGTAGCCGCCGTATTCTATCTGCTTGCCGGAAATCCGCAGAACGCCTTCTGGGATTACACAAGCTATAAGACAGGCGAATACACCTTCGCTTATCCTGAGAATATGGACGTTGACTTCCTTAAGCAGCTTCCTCCGATGCTGGACGGTCTTATCGGCAGTCTTGCAGACCTCAACGGTTTAATCAGCGAAGCCCTCTTTAAGGATGAAATCATCAGCAGTCTCGCTACAGGTCTTTACGGAGCAATCGAGGGTGTGAAGATCAACGATAATATGAATCTCACACAGCTTCTTGCTCAGACAGATATCGATTTCTCAACAAGCAATGTCGCAAGACTCCTTGTTGACGAGGACTACGGACAGACATTTGAGAGCGCGTCAGCTGTAATCGCTGCCGCAGGCTCATGGAGCAATGTAAACGCCGATTCACTCCATTGGGGCGTTACGGACAGAGACAGCTTCTTCCATGCGCTTGTTGCAGTACTCCGTCCGCTTTACGGCGTACTTGACGTACTGCTTAACGATGCTTACCTCGGACTCTTTGATGTAGTAAGACTTCCGGGCTCAAACGGTTATACATCCTCTATCGTTCCGCTTATGGAAGCGTTCTCGATGTATAACATCAAGACCCAGTATCAGTACAGACAAGATATTATAGAAGAGTATGACGCGATACTCCTTGACATTATCAATCCTATCTGGGATCTGGTTGAGGACGTACTCAATGCTCCGATACAGACAATTGCGGCGATTGTTCCGAACCTTGCCCTCTTCATCGGCAACGACGGACTGTGCCAGATTATCGACAATCTGCTCACGCCGGTATCTGCTCTTGTTGACGCGATCAGACCTGTTGTTGATTTGAACGATCTTCTTACAACACTGTTTGACGCTCTGGATGTGGATATCAACGAACTTCTTGCTCAGATCGGAGTAACAAACTTCTCGCTTGATATCTATGACCTTAATAAGACCCTGAAGCCGATACTCAGCGGCGACGCGCTCATTCCGCTTATTAACAACATACTCGGAATGATTGACATCAACGGAACCAAGCTTGACCTTAAGCTTAACCCGGTTGACTGGTTACAGCTTGCAAGCCACGGCACAACCGTTGTAAGCGCATCACAGGCTGCAACATACGGTTCAAGAGTCTTCGTTCAGGGTGATTCTTCAGAAACACTTATCGCTGTACTCAGATACCTTATTGATACCGTTAATGCAGGCGACAATCTGGATAAGGTCAGCGCGCTTATAGGCGGACTGCTGGGAGACGGTGTTGATGATAATGTATCCGGTATAATTACTCAGGTATTGGGAATGCTTGAGGGTGAAACGGATACCGTTATTTCCTCACTCGTTGAACTTCTCCAGACGCTCGGATCTTAATTCCGATTACGGATACAAGTCAATAAATAAAACATACGGCCGGCAGAGAAATCTGCCGGCTGTTTTTTGTTTAATATTAAGGTAAATTTTATTCATAATTGTCTTGTAATATCCTCAGAAATTTTATATAATAAATTAATATATGAATTTGGTGGTGATATTATGCTTGGACAAAACGTCAGGGCCAAGGTTGTTACACCCATTGGTTTCACGGACGAAGCAGAATTTACCTACCCTCTTAACTACGCGTTAATATACGATACCCCTCAGGACGAATATGCATTTATTCTCGGAATCGACCACGCAGTAAGTAATTTTGACGGTAGGATAATTGCTGTTCTGGTACCAAAGAAGGAAGATGGCGGTAAACATAAAATATGGATACTCGCTCCGAAAAGCTCAAGATATATTAATATAGACATCCTTGAAAAAATAAATGTTAAGGAAGATTTTCCGGATTACGATCTGGTCTGCCTTTATGAATCCAGCAGCGGAGCCATTGTATACCGTGAAATTTTGGGCGGTATAAGATATCTTCTGATAAAGAACAAGCGTTCCTCCAACTGGGGCTTCCCAAAAGGGCATCTGGAAAAAGGTGAAACAAAATACGACGCGGCGCGGCGCGAGGTTCTGGAGGAAACGGGACTGCACATTAAAATTCATCTTGGCTTTGAGGGGATTTCAAAATATAAAATAAAAAACAAGGTTGATAAGATCGTCTCCATTTTTGTGGGAACGACAGAGGATACCACAACGGTTATCCAGGAAGAGGAAATCGAAAACTACATCTGGCTCCCCTTTACAAGGGCCATGAAACAACTGAGTTTTAAAAACGATAAAGATATTTTAAACAACGCTCATAATTTTTTATTAAAAAATAAGTACATAAAAAAATAGCTTTATATTTTAATATAACGGACTTGTTACTATGACAGCACAAGAAAAGCTTTTAATAGAAATCTGTAAGGCATATCTAAATAACAACAGCGTATCCGTGCCTGATAATATCAATCTGCAGGAGCTTTACAGACTGGCAAAGCACCATAATCTTTTAGGCGTCTGCTATTGTGCTCTGAACGCTTCGGACAACCGGGAAAACATACCCCTGGATTTTTTGAACGCCTTAAGAAATAAATTTTTCGACAGTGTTTATATATATGAATGCCAGCAGGCTTGTCTTAACGAGGTCAGGGATATCCTGACAGCCTCTCAGATACGCCATATCCTGTTTAAAGGGATCGTGCTGAGGGAATTGTATCCTGTTGCAGAAAGCCGTTCAATGGGCGATATAGACATCCTCATAGACCGTGAGAACAGGGACAAGGTAAAAACGCTGCTGACAAACGCCGGATTTTTATGCACGGAGGAAAACGGTCCCGTTTATAACTACTGGAAAAACGGCGTTCTGCTGGAGGTGCACACCCGCATCATAAGCGAATTCGGCGACAAGGCTTTTACAGACGCCTTTGACAACGCCGCATTTAACGATATGACCGGTACGCTGAATGATGATTATCACACGGCATATCTTATCGCTCATACGGCGCACCATTTTAAATTTTACGGAGCGGGTATCCGCCATGTGCTGGACCTGGCGGTCATGCAGACAAAAAGGAGCATTGACCTTGAACGGGTAAGGGAAATTCTCAGGCCCATAGGGCTGGACACCTTTGCCGGCGTGCTTCTTTCCGTATGCTATGAATGGTTTAACGCCGGCAGGAAATTTACGGAAAATACGGCTCAAACCCAGGATTATCTCTGCAGATGCGGCGTATTCGGCAGTATGCAGGAGAATGTGGGTTCCGTGGTGTCACGCAAGGAAATGGAAGCCGGAGGGAAAATGTCCTCTTTCCGAATAAAGCTGCGGCTGGCCTTCCCGCCTTACAGTAAACTGAAAAATATTAATTATATTAAATTTATTGACGGAAGACCGTGGCTGACACCCTACGCCTGGTGTTATCGTTTTTTTTATAATTTGAAAAACAGAAAAAAGTTTTTAAAAAAGACACTGAATGAAATAGATGATAGGAAAACGCAGGAGCTTGCTGAGCAGGAGCTTGCTTATTTTAAGGAGATAGGACTTTTATGATATTTCTGATTATTGTGATCGCGATCATATGCATATTGGCAGTGCTTTTGGTTTCATGGTTTTTTACAATGAAAGCCAACGGCAAATGCCCGCTCTGCGCTATTAAGAAAATAACAATGCCCAGAAAAATCACAATGGATATATCTGAAACCGAGGATTTTGACAACGGCGTGGCAAAAACACCGCCAATGGGCTGGTCAAGCTGGAACACCTTCCGCAATCATATTGACCAGGACCTGATTATGGAAATCGCTCAGGCGATGGTGGACAGCGGCCTCGCTGACGCCGGATACAAATATCTGAATATTGATGACTGCTGGCAAAGCTCCATGAGAGATTCCGACGGAAAGCTGCAGGGAGATTTAAGAACTTTCAGCCGCGGTATTCCCCGCCTTATTGAGGATATTAATGCGCTGGGCCTGAAAGTAGGTCTCTATTCCTCCAACGGCAGCCTGACCTGCGAGGATATGCCGGGCTCTCTGGGGAAAGAGGAACTGGACGCGAAAACGCTGGCTTCATGGGGCTGCGAATTTTTCAAGTACGATTTCTGCCATAACGAAGCAATCAGCGGCGACTGCCCCGCTGTTGAAAAAATCGAACTGAATAGAATAGACGAGGAGGAGAACTCCGATTCCTTTGAGGTATTGGAGCCGGAAGACGCCGAATTTACCGGCAGAGCAAAAATCATCAAGCTGTCCGAGCTTCCCAGCGGAAAAGCGATAGGCTTTATCGATCACGGCGCCGGCTCCGCTACCTTCCGTGTAATTACACTGCCCCAGGGCAAATACGCGCTGACTATCGTGCATCAGAAGACTTTCAGACGACGTGACAGCTATGCCCAGGTAACGGTGAACGGAAAAATACACGAGATATTCTTCCCCCGCGGAAAAGGCTTCAGCGATTCAGGCAGGACACAGATTGTGGTTGACCTGAAGGACGGGGAAAATATAATAACAATACAAAATCCCATCGCCACGCTGGCAGACTCAGCGTATATCCAATACAAAAGAATGGGTGAAGCTTTAAAAAAGGCGACAAAGGCCTGGGCGGAATTTACCGATGCGCCTGAAAAGCCCATTGTTTATTCTATCTGCGAATGGGGCACCACACAGCCCTGGGCCTGGGGAAACAAGGCGGGTAATATGTGGCGCACAACCCATGACATTTTTCCTATGTGGAAGAGCATTGTTCTGCTTTACGACTTTACCATAAAGCATTATCAGCACGCCGGTCCGGGTGCATGGAATGACCCGGATATGCTTGAGGTGGGCAACGGCAAACTCACCGAGGATGAAAATAAAGCGCATTTCTCCCTGTGGTGTATGATGGCTGCGCCCCTTATGCTCGGGAATGATGTAAGAAAATTTGTGGACGGCAATAACAATGCTGTTGAGGGCAACCCCGTGCTGAAGATCGTAACCAATAAGCAGCTCATCGCCATTGACCAGGACACGCTGGGAAAGCCTGCTAAAATCATAAAAAAGACCCGGGGCGTTGACATCCTTGCCAGACCGCTGGCAAACGGCGACACCGCGCTTTGCCTGTTTAACAGGTCCATAAACAGTAAAAATATTCACGCCGATCTGACGCAGTTATTAAAGGATGAATATCTGGAAACGCCACATTCAGAACAGTATGAACTACACGATTTGTGGAGCGATGAGCGCATCACCGCAAGCTCCCTTTCCGTACCGCTTTCAAAACATAGCGTAAAGGTTTACAGAATTAAAGCATTGTAATAAAACAACAGGGCTGTTTAAACACAGCCCTGTTGTTTTACTGTTAAGATCAATATTTTACTTTTACATTCAGTTAAATTTAAGTTTCAGTATAAGTCTTAACACATTTTTGGCGGTGCGTTCCAGCTCGGCGCGGGTTATACCATCCGCCTTACCCAGCGTTTTAAGCAGGGTACCGTCGGACTTATACTTCTTTGCTGTGCGCTTCCCTCCCGGCATCAGCACATCCACCTGGGCGCGTACGCGGTAGGCGTTATCCTTAATGGCGGGGAATTCCGGACTTGATGATTTCTGCATCCACCAGTCGGTCATAACATTTCCGTCATATCCCCATTCCTTTCTGAGCACCGTGGTCACAAGGTCATAATTATAATGGCTCCATACGCCGTTAATTTTATTATAGCTTGTCATGATATTCAGCGGCTTGCTATCCCTGACGCATATTTCAAAGCCCTTGAGATAAATCTCTCTCAGCGCCCGCTGGGACAGACGGGAGTCGTTTTTGGTACGCCTGACCTCCTGGTTATTGCAGGCAAAATGCTTGGGGCAGGCGGATACGCCGTTTTGCTGAATGCCGTTTACATACGCCGCGCCCATTTTCCCCGACAACACAGGATCCTCCGAGAAATACTCGAAATTTCTGCCACAAAGCACATTACGCTGAATATTCATTCCCGGAGCCAGCAGTACATCCGAGCCGTGCTTGACCATTTCCGCTCCCATGACGGACGTAAGTTCCTTAACAAGACCGCAGTTCCATGTGCTTGCCAGCGCCGTACCGCAGGGGATGAGTGAGGTGTATTTTTTTATTCTTATTCCGGCGGGACCGTCCGTGGTAATAACAGGGGGAATGCCCTTGTCACGCAGGGATTTGATAACTCCGCCGAAAGCTCCGGCATTTCCCACAACACCCAAGTCACTGTTCATCATGCCCTGTCCCCTCGTCAGCGCCTCCAGCTCCTGGCTGTTCAGTTGTGAAACGAACTCGTCAAGGGTAATTTTCTTCTCCGCCACGTCGCTGAGTTTATAGCCCTTATCTCCTTTAAAGCCTGTTTCTTTGGGAAGATTCGCTATAATTCTTTCTTTCAGATAAGGCTTTGACGGCATGACCTGCTGTTTTTTTATAACGAACTTTCCGTTTTGCGCCTTTGCGGTAATCCGCTCAAAGCTGTCTTTTACGCCGCAGATTTCATCCAGTCTTTCAATAACCGTATCTTCAAGCCTGACTCTGCCGGCAACCGTCTCCGTACGGACAGAATTTCCGGCATAAAAAACATACTCTCCCTTTTCAATGATATAAGCAAATTTGCCGTCATACTTTCTGATGTCATCAAAAGAGGAAATGTCATACAGACTAAAACGGAAGGATATCTGCTGACTTTCATCAGGCGCAAGCGCCTTTGTTTTCTCAAAGGCTACCAAACTCCTGACCGGCTTTGAAAGATGACCCTGGGGCGCGCTGACGTAAAGCTGCACCGTCTCTTTCCCCTTGCGTTTACCGGTATTTCTGACATTGACGGTTATTTCAAATTCTTTGTCCTTTTGCGCAAACGTAACGGGCGTTATTTCAAAATCGGTATAGCTTAACCCGAAGCCGAAGGGATAAAGGACTTTTTCCGGGCAGAAGGTCTCAAAATACCTGTAGCCGACAAAAATATCCTCAGTGTAATTATTGTAATCCCTGCCGCCGAAATCAGCGGCGCTGGGATAATCCTCATAATGTCTTGCTATGGCGCAGGGCAGCTTTCCGCAGGGCCCTGCTTTTCCGGTAAGAATATTGGCAAGTCCGTTTCCGCTTTCCATGCCGCATTGCCAGGCGTATATCAGGGAGGAAATTCTGTCGCCGTATTTTTCGGTCCAGGACATATCCATGATGTTGCCGCAGTTCATAATGACGATAACTCTGTCAAAACAGTCGGTTACCAGATCAAGCATCCTTATCTCCGCATCCGTCAGATAATAGCTGCCCTTCTCCAGCTTGTTTTCCCTGTCCTCTCCTGCTGCTCTGCCTATAACCATAACGGCTGCGTCACTGTTTTCTGCCGCCGATCTGACAAGCTGTTCGCTCAGCTCCATTTCAGGATAATGCATGGGCCAGTGACCCCAGAAACCATGACTTACCGGATTATTTTTACACCAGTTTTCGTAAACCGTCAGAAGCGGAGCATAGAGATGAACGCCGCAGTTTTTCAGTCCGTCGATCAGATTCACTTCATAAGGCGCGTTTACATCTCCGCCGCTGCCGTAGCCCACATAAAAATAATCTATCTGACACCTGCCGAAAACGGAGACCATTTCTCCTTCCTTTAAAGGCAGGGTATTATTTTTATTTTTCAGCAAGACCGCGCTCTCCTCAGCCGCTTTCAGCGCCACCGGCGGCATAGGCTCAAAAAACTTTTTTTCGCCCTGAGCGGTATTCTCCTCCTGCATGCCCGCACTGCCGGAAACAGCGTCAACGGTTTTCTGCACAAGGGATTCTACTTTTTGCTTAATCTTCATTTTCGTCCCCCCCAAAAACCTTGTTCATTTAACTATAGCATATTCAAACGCAATATGCTATAGTATTAATGGAAATGGGGGTAAAAATATGAATAAAATCAATCTCGCGGGCAGTTGGGTCATGAAAAACTGCACCGATAACAAAGAATACAGCGCCGTAATACCCGGCAGCGATTTCGGCAATCTGATAAAAAGCGGCGCCATTAAAAATCCGCTGATTTCAGGCGATGACAAAGAAGGCATAAAAACAGGCGAAAACGATATTGAATTCAAAAGAGAATTCACCATAACGCCGGAGGATATGAAGTACGCGCACATTCGCCTGCGCGCAGGCGGTCTGGACACGCTTTGCACCTGTTACATCAACGGGAAAAAATCCTTTGAAAGCCATAACGCTTTCATCCCCGTCGATACGGAAATAAAGAATTTTTTAAATGAAGGGGAAAACCGTATATGCCTGCACTTTGATTCAGCCGTTAAATATATAACAAAGATGCAGAAGGAAAAGCCGCTTCCGAAAAACAATAACGGCGTTGACGGTATTCCTTATATCAGAAAACCCGCCTGCCATTTCGGCTGGGACTGGGGTCCCTGCGTCCCCTACTGCGCAGTGCTGGAAAGCATTGAAATCAAATGCTTCAACAGACAAATTGAAAATATTCAAATCACTCAGGAAACAAACAAAGAAAAAGCAATCGTCCGTGTGTCCGCCGATAACGCCGACAAAATATCCCTTATCTCACCCGACGGGAATATTACGAGCATAAATGGCGGCAACTGCTTTATAATTGACAACCCTGAGCTTTGGTACACTTATGAGCTGTCGCAGAAAAAGACGCAGCCGCTCTATACCGTTTTATTTGAAAATGACGAGGAAAAGATTGAAAAGAAAATCGGTCTGCGTTCCCTATATCTTGACACTGCCAAAGATGAATACGGCAGTAATTTCTGCTTTGTTTTAAACGGAGAAAAGATATTTGCCAAGGGCGGCAATCTCATTCCCTTTTCCGCAATCTATGAGGACAGCGACAACAGCACCGTTGATTATTATCTGGATTTGGCGCAAAAATCCAATTTCAACATAATCAGAGTTTGGGGCGGGGGCAGCTACGCAAGCGATTACCTGATCAGCCGGTGCGATGAGATGGGTATTCTTGTATGGCAGGATTTCTGCTTCGCCTGCCAGATGTATCCGTTTTACGAAAAGGAATTTACGGAAAATGTTCTGGCTGAAGTTAAGGCAAATGTAAGGCGGCTCACCACACACCCCAGCCTTGCGCTGTGGTGCGGCAACAACGAGCTGGAGGTCATGTTCTCCTATCTGCCTAAAAACACGAAGATCATGAAAGCGTATGAGGAATTTTTCTATCATACCCTGCCGGATTTCATAAAGGATATGACGGATGTTTCCTATATCCCCACCTCACCCATAGGCAGCGCCTGTTTCAAGGAATATTCCAGCGACAATGTGGGCGACACCCATATGTGGAACGTGTGGCACGGACTGAAAAAGCTTGACTACTACGCCACAAGATACTCCAGATTTTTATCGGAATTCGGACTGGAATCCCTGCCGTCGATGAAAGCGATAAAAACCTTTGCCCCGCCGGAGGAGTACGACATAACGTCACCCAGTTTTAACCGGCATCAGAAATGCCTGGGCGGGAATAAGAAAATGCTGTTCTATCTCACGGAGATGTTTGATTTTCCGAAGCGTTTTGAGGATCTGCCGTATCTGACGGGTATCGTTCAGGCGGAATGTATAAAGAACGCAACCGTTCATTTCAGGCAGAATAAGGGCAGATGCAACGGCTCTGTATTCTGGCAGTTCAACGATGTGTGGAACTGTCCCAGCTGGTCATCGGTGGATTTTGAGGGCGTGCCGAAAGCGCTGCAGTATAAAGCAAGGGAATTTTTCGCCCCTGTTACAGTGAGCTGTAAAAAGGAAAAGGGCAGAGCCATAATCTTCGCCCATAATGACACACTGAGAGAGGTAAGCCTTCACCTCACGCTCAAGCTTTTGAAACCGGATATAATAAAAGAATATGACATCGTTCTTTCACCCAACAGCTTTAAAAAAGTAGATGAGATCGCTGTGAACAAACGCTCCGTATTGCAGCTTTGCTTCAATCATGAGGTGATAACGGAAATCTTCACCACGCCTTCAAAGCTTGGACTTAAAAAGGCAAATATTGAATCCCGTCTTGACGGCAGCAGACTGACACTGAAAAGCGATACCTTCGCCTATAATATTTTTATCGACAGCGATGAAATACCCGGCGAGAACTATTTTTCACTGACTCCCGGTGAGGAAAAAACGGTGACATTCAACAAAGCTCCGAAAAAATACAGCGTCACCTGTGCGAATAATATACAATTCAAAAAATCAGGACTCAGGAAAAAGCTGTTCAGATTCTTCTACCGCCTGAATCCCGTGAATATCGCAAACTATTTTTATTACACCTTTAACTGAAAAATATCTCTTGTCTCCGGCTCTGGGATATGGTACAATCATTATATCAGTCGGAACTGATAAAAAATTGAGATAACCTGTTCCCATTCCGAACACAGAAGTAAAGCTCTTGTATTACTGAAAATACAAGAGCATTTTATTTTGGGAGGTATGAAAAATGTTCAGACTCAAAAAATCCATAAAAAATAAAGAAAAGATCCTGACTGACGGTTGTGTTGACCTGACTCTGAACACCGGACCGGGAATATTTAACCACCGGGTCGCCGCCGTAATTCTGCAAAACAACAGACTGCTGGCTCAAAAAAATACCAAGACCGGTACTTATTATCTTGTGGGCGGCAGAATCAGATTTGGTGAATCCAGCCGGGAAGCGCTGGTTCGGGAGGTCAGGGAGGAGCTTGCTATCACCGTCACGGATTTCCTCCCCTTGTGGATAAACGAATGTTTTTTTATTGATGAGGGTAAAAAATTTCATGAAGTAGGTATGTATTACCTTGTTGATATCCGCTCCACGAATTTTAACAATTACGAAACTGTTTTTAAAACACAGGAAAAGAACAGAACGAACACCTACGAATGGCTTGATATAACCAAGTTGGATAAGGTCGAATTATATCCCGAATTTATAAAAGAAGAGATAAATCATCTTGGCAAAAACTTAAAACTGATCATTACGAGGGAGGCGGAATAATGACGCAAAATATCTATGACAATAACGATTTCTTTTTATCCTATAAGACCCTGAGAGAAACTGAAGATAATTACAACATTTTACTTGAACAACCGGCTATGCTAAAACGATTGCCAAACGTAAAAGACAAGGCGGTCATTGATTTAAGCTATTTTTCCATATATATCCACAGCGTTTTTTATGTTAAGCCATTTTGCTTTATTCTTATCGAGTTTCCGGTATCTTCAAGTTCCCTGAACACAGGGCGTTCATGCCCCGTTTTGTTCGGAGAATGAAAGGTGAGGATCAGCTTTTTTCCTGCCTTGAAAATCATTCCGTGTCCGCCGTCATCGGTAATGAGCGGAGGGAGATGAATGAACCTCCCGTCTATCTCGCCATTGTCAGACGCCGCAACACACTGGGCGTATTTATGATGGATAAATGTAGACCAGATTAAAAGCAACCTGCCTGTCCTTGTTCTGTACATAAACGGACCGTCGGTTATATAATGCTCCCCGTCAGGTTTCACATCCGCCCATTGCGGCGACGAACCGGAGAAAAGAACAACCGGCTGAGTGACTGCCGTTTTTAAATCATCGCTTAATTTTACATAACAGACTGTTCCGTCCACAATCTGCGTATGCTCGTGACAGAATACAAGATAAGGCTCCCCTTCCTTGTCAATATAAAGCGTGCCGTCCAGACATTCCCAGGTCTCCGGCGTGACGGCCTTTTCCGAATAAGGCTGAAAGGGACCCTCCGGGCAGTCTGATTTTAAGACGAAGACGCCCCTGAGTCCGTTTTCTCTTGTGAAAGTAGCGAACATATAAAATGCATTTTTATATTTGTGAACCTCCGGCGCCCAGTTTACCTCACGGTTATAACCGTTCATCTGCGAATCAAAACAGGTTACAGGGTCGCTCCAGTTTTTTAAATCCTTTGAAATATACACGTCGAATCCGCCGGTATCCCTGCCGAAGTTCCGTGCTCTTGTACCGTAAAGATAATAGGTATCTCCCTCCTTGAGAACAAAGGGGTCACGGATATTAATATCACTTAATTTCATATTTCACCTTTTACCTTTCCGCATTTGTACTGATGATTTTTTCAACAAGCTCTGCCGTGGGGAAATCCATATAAATCATGCCGTAATATTTTTTTCCGTCAAGGGGATACTCCATAAACTTTGGATTCATATACCTCGCATTATTATACGGTCCCTTTAAGCCGCCTGCCGTTGAAAGATAGTTGATTATGTATTTGCCGTCAAAGGCTTTCATAGAATCAAGAAACGGCATTATACAATCTTTCCAGCGCGGTTTGGGCTTATATTTATATCTGTCCTGAATCACAAACGTCATTTCCTTTTCTCCGCCTGTCCTGAGCGTAAGGGGCTCCGGTACGGCAGTATCCTGCTCCACCCATTTTGAAAAATCTATACCGGTGTTTTTGGGGGTATATTCTTTTCGGTCAGCCATCTTACAGCGGCGTATCAGTACAATCTTCCCCCTGCATTCTGAGAGGAGCGGCGCCTTGTTTTCCAGAAACCATTTGTCTTCCTTCCCCTTTATATACGTACCAAAGAGATTGTCAAAGCATTTTTCCATCTCCTTGCCGCTGTCGTTTTTAAACTGAAAAATAATCGTTTCACTTGGATTTTCCGTCAAAAACCTGTAGCAATGTTCCAGCACGTCAGCCATATCCATCTGCGGTGAAAAAGGACCGGGCGTATTAAATGCTTTTGCGATACCGTGCACCATACCCAGTCTGTCGCCCCTTGACTGAACTCTTATATCAAGCCCTCTGATCCCAAGACAGAGCTGTTCATATATATCCAGCTCCTGACATTTTGAAATGTGGGAAAACTGGACATATTTTGTAACAGAATCGTGCGTGCCGGCAAGATTAAGGCTGAAAAGGTCTGTATTGTCATCCATATCTTTCATCCATGATTTCAGGTTCATTTTCATCACCAAAAACAATATATCATTTTTGTACAATAATATCAATTGAAAATATGCATGTTCTGTTTTATAATGATAATGAAATCGCTTTCCGGAGGGTCTATGCTTATTTTCAGTACGAAGGGCAAAATTACGCCAGCAAACGATAAAACAAATATTGTACATAAATTCACTGTGCCTGAAAACACAGCGGTATTAAAAATAAAATATCAGTATTCCCCTAAAACGCTTCAGGACAGGGAAAAGGCAGTAAACATAATCCACGCCTGCTTTGAAAGATACGAAGAAACGCTTCAGGGCAGACCCGCCGACTTTTTGCCGGTCAAAAATCTTGTAACCCTTTCTCTTGACTGTATGGGCGAATACAGAGGTGCTGCGCACAGGCAGGGCAATATACAGGAACACATCATCGCCCCCGGCTTCGCTTCGCCCGGTTTTATAAAAGCGCCGGTCCGTGCCGGTGAATGGGACGTGGTCCTGAATGTGCACAGCGTTTCCTGTGACGTGGAGTACAGCATTAATATTGAAGGAGAAACCGAACAATGAGTTATCTGCCATGTGAACTGCACTGCCACACCGTGCATTCCGACGGGGATTTTCAGGTCAGGGAGCTTCTTGAAAATGCCCGCTCGGAGGAACTGTCCCTTATCGCTCTTACCGACCACAATACGCTTTCCGGGCACGATGAGCTGGATGATTCCGTTCTGCCTGCCATAAGAGGAATTGAGTGGACCACATATTACGGACACATGCTGGTTCTGGGTGCCCGAAAGTTCATTGACTGGCGGGACGCCGTGCCGACAAATATTGATAAAAAGATACATGCGGTCAAAGCTGCCGGCGGCGTTGTGGGAATCGCTCACCCGTTTCAGATCGGCTCCCCCGTATGTACGGGAGGAAGATGGGAATTTGAGGTAAAAAACTGGGACAACGTGGATTATATGGAGATCTGGCACGAGGATCTGACAACTGTATCCAGTGAAAACAAAAAAGCATTTGAACTCTGGACATCGCTGCTGGACAAGGGTCATAAAATCGCGGCGACTTACGGCAGAGACTGGCACAGGACAGAAAAAAGCGGTCGCTTCGGCTGTACCTATCTGAATATGGAAGGAAAAATAAATCAAGACAATGCTTTGTGCGCGCTGAAACACGGTAGAACCGTTGTATCCACAGGGGTCAAATTTTTCTTCCGACTGCACCGGTTGGGAAACACATTTTCCATCGGCGACACCGTCCGCAAGGGCACATATGTTTTCAGCTTTTTTACGGACATACATTCCGCAATCAGCGGCGGGGAAAATGAAGATATAAGCTATAGAACGATAAAAATCGTAACCAACAGCTCAAAGACCGTACTGGAAACAAGATATGACCAGCGCCACGTACGCCTTACACTTGAAAGCCAACACTGGTACCGGGCGGAGCTGTGGGGCGACGCCGACGGCACGGGCAGACTGCTGGCAGTCACATCCCCCGTATATTGTCAATAAGCAAGTAAAATATGCTTAACGGCGCCTAAATTTAACAAGGATTTAACCTGAAACATATCGGATTTTAACTGTGTGCATTTACTATATTTTGTAATTATTTGTAGAACAACATGATTAAATAGGAATTCAGTGAGGTTGATATATGGAAAACAGTCAGCTTGTTTATATTGTTGAGGATGACACTTCAATACGCGAACTTGAAATGTACGCTCTGAAGAACGCGAATTTCAGCGTGATGGGCTTTGAGGACGGCGCGTCCTTTCTGAAAGAGCTTGACAAAAGGATACCGGACATTATCCTGCTGGACATCATGCTCCCGCAGGGCGACGGTCTCCAGCTTTTAAATCAAATCAGAAGCACTGCACAGTACAGCGATATTCCCGTTGTTATGGTCACTGCGAAAACAAGTGAGATTGACGCGGTCAAAGGTCTTGATATGGGCGCCGATGATTATATTGCCAAACCCTTCGGCGTAATGGAGCTTGTGTCAAGGGTCAAAGCAATCCTGAGACGCACGGAGAAAAAGGCTAAGCCCGTGCTGGCATATAAAAATATCGAGCTTGACGAAGGCAGGCATACCGTAATGGTCAACGGCAGCGAGGTGGAACTGACATATAAGGAATATGAAATACTCAAGCACCTCATAAGGAACAGGGGCATCGTCCTCTCCCGTGACAGACTGATGGAAATTGTATGGGGATATAATTTTGAACAGGGCAACCGGACCGTTGATGTGCATATCCAGTCCCTGAGGAAAAAGCTGGGTGACGCCGGCGAGCATATCAAAACCATCCGGAACGTAGGTTATAAAGTCGGTGATTAAATGACGAAAAAAACATTACGTAAAATTTTATTATTCGGTATATCGACCATTGCTATAATGGCCGTTTTGATGGTATCGGTATTTTATTCCTATTACGAAAAGCAAGAGAAGGACAACATCATCGACGTTGCCAATCTCATTGAATATGAAATCGAGCAGAGTGAAAATTATGATTTCATAAACACGCAGCTTAATTCACTTACAAGGGTCACGCTCCTCTCCCCCGACGGCACGGTGATTGCCGACAGCACCCACCAGAGCGCCTTTGAGGAAAGCAGCATAACCTTTGACGAAATAAAGGAAATTGCAGAAAGCGGCCAAAAAGCTGAGGTCAGAAAATCTGAAAACCGCGGAAAAAATATATATTATTACGCGAAGCTGACGGAAAACGGAGACATTCTTGTGGCTTCAACCACCGGACAAAGCATTATCGGCGTTATCGGGAACGTGTCCGGTTACATCCTTGTTGTTATACTATTCGTTATCGTGTGTTCCGTTTTTGTCAGTATGGGAATAACAAGGAGTATTATCAAGCCCATTGAGGAGCTGGGAGAGAACCTGGACAATCCGGAAGACGTCAAATCATACAAGGAGCTCGAGCCTTTTGTAAACGCGCTGAAAGAGCAGAAGAAAAAGCAAAAGGCGCTGGACAGGCAGAAAAAACAATTTACGGCGAATGTTTCCCACGAGCTGAAAACGCCGCTGACTTCTATCGCCGGCTATGCGGAGCTTATAGAAACCGGAATCGCCAAGGAGCCGGACATAAAACCCTTTGCCGCAACGATAAGAAAACAGGCGCTGCGGCTCGTTACGCTCAGCGAGGATATTATCCAGCTTTCCCAGCTTGAGGAAAATGACGAAACGGGCATCGCGTTTTCTGACGCTGATATTTATGAGATCGCAGAGCGATGCGTCAATGCGTTATCCATCAACGCCCAGACAAAAGGCGTCACCATGACGCTGGAGGGAGAAAGCACAATAATAAAGGCAAATCCTTCGCTGCTTGAGGAACTGATTTACAATCTATGCGACAACGCCATAAGGTACAACAAACCCAACGGAAGCGTAACGGTAAAAATTGAAACGAAAGAGGAAGGCGTGCTCCTGTCCGTTGCCGACACCGGTATTGGCATTGACAAAAAATACAGGGAACGTATTTTTGAGCGCTTCTTCCGGGTGGACAAAAGCCGAAGCAAAGCCACCGGCGGCACCGGTCTTGGTCTTGCAATCGTTAAACACATAGCCCAGATACATGACGCAAAAATTGAGGTCGACAGTGTTTTGGGCACGGGAACAACAATATCTGTCCTGTTTGTAAAATAAAAATTAAAAATATATTGAAAAATTTTTTATTTTAGTATATTATAAGAGAGTAATACACTGTAAAAGGGGAATTTTTATGAAAAAGAGATCAAAACTCGGCACCTTTAATAAAGTATTAGCCGTTATTTTCGTTGTTGTTCTTGTTGCAAACATTGTTGTAATCTCTACAAAATCCGTGCCTGTAGCAGCTACTACAGAAGATACCGCAGCGGCTACGGACGCTGTAGTTATTGATGAACTTGCCGCCAACACGTATGCGGGAATTGAATTCAACGATATCGAAGCTGTCGTAAACTACTACAACGAGGCCTATAATAAAACCAAGGCTCAGACAAGAGAATACATAAATGAGGAAGGCAACAAGGAAGTTTGGTACACCATGCTGGGCGAGGAAAAGCTCAATGTATCAGAGATTATGATTGAGGGTAAGGAAAACTCCATGATCAACAATCTCGTCCCGGGAATCGTGGACGGTATATACTCTCCCGGTCTCAACGGTCTTTCTCCCTCCGCAAACCGCAATCCCGAGCTTGACGTGGATGAGGAAAACAAGAGCCTTACCACAAGCTATCTTACCGCGGACGATATACTCGCGGCTAATGTAACAGACAACGGCGACGGCACCATTACGCTTCAGCTCCAGCCGAAGCAGGTAAATATGTCCCACAAGGGTATGGATGCCCAGGGCCATCTGTTCAACACCCTCGGCGCTATCGATTCCGTTGTTGACAGCATCTCTGTTCTCTCTTGGGCAAGCGGTACAACTGAGGAAAACTGCATTGTTGACTACAGAGGCGGTTACGCAACGGTTACAATTGACACAGCGTCCGGTCTTATCACGGAAGCAGATTATCATATGGAAGCGCATATTTCCGTTTCCCACGCAACCGTAGCGGTTATCAAAGACAAATCCGCCACACTTCTTGTAACCTATGATGTTCACTATCCCGCTTCAGACGAATATCTTATGGATACAAAGGGTTGCAGAGTAGCATAATTAAATTTAACTGAAATAAAAGAGCTGTCTGCAGACAGCTCTTTTTTGGTGTATTTTATGGATGAAAAAAGATTTAACGAATTATATAACCGCGCGTATGAAAAATCCTATATGGTTTTTACAGATTTTTTGAATCTCGAGGAGCAGAGTATTCTGGCAAACACGTATCTGCCCTGCGTGCTTTACGGCGGCTATGAAAACGCGGAGCGTGTTATAGCCGGTTTCGGAGAAGAAATAAAACGTGATGATTTTCCCGTCAAGTATCTTGCCGTTTCTCCTGTTATACAGAAATTTTCCGACAAGCTCACTCACCGCGATTTTCTCGGCGCGCTGATGAATCTGGGAATAAAAAGAGAAATGCTCGGCGATATCATCGTGTATGAAAACTCCGGATATCTTGTCTGCCTTGAACAGATCACCGATTACATAACAGACAATCTGACCAGAATAAAACACACCAGCGTGAAAGTAACGCAAATCGCCGAACTCCCGGATCATATTGTAAAAACACCTGACCCCTCCGAACTTGTGGTATCTTCTCTGCGCCTGGACGTACTTGTCTGCGCGGTATATAAGCTGTCACGCAGCGAAGGAGCAAAACTTTTTTCCGCGGGAAAAATATTTGTAAACAGCAGACTGACGGAAAATTCCTCCTATACCGTTAAGGAAAAGGATATTGTATCCGTGCGGGGCATGGGGCGGTTTGCCTTCCTTCAGCAGCTGAGGACAACAAAAAAGGACCGCCTTGTAATTGAAATAAGGAGATATGGATAATGGCAGGGAAAATACAAAACAAGAATCTGTTGTCATACCTGGATTATACCAAACAGCCTTGGGGTAAACTGTTTTACAAAATCATTTCAAACAGCTTCCGGAGTGTAAAAGCAAAAGGATTCTCGATTTTGGCAGCGGATTCGGCATTACCGCAAATCATATGGAAAAATCCAACAGGGTAACCGCTGTTGAGCCGTCGGACGATATGCTGACCCTGGGCTCATACAATGAAAATATAATACTGTACAAGAATTCGGAAATATTAAGTCAATTGCCGGACAAATCTTTCGACGCGATTATCTGCCACAATGTT
This sequence comes from Eubacterium sp., assembly GCA_017886765.1. GTDB lineage: Bacteria > Bacillota > Clostridia > Oscillospirales > Acutalibacteraceae > Eubacterium_R. The sequence continues at coordinate 110,145 of JAGHJI010000062.1, read as the reverse complement.
CTGGAATATACGGATAACAGGCGGGAGGTACTCCGGCAGTTTTGCAGACTCCTTGCAGACGACGGGTTTATATCAATCGTCAAGCATAACAAGTACGGTAGAATTATGCAAAAGGCTGTCTTTGACTATGAGATCGACAGCGTTAAAAAAATGCTGAACAATGAGAACCTTACCTCCGTAAAGTTCGGTGAGATAAGAATATATGAAAATAAAGACCTGATCAACGATTCAGACAGCAACCTGAAACTTGACAGCTGCTACGGAATCTGTACCTTTTACGGGCTACAAAATAACGATATAAAATTCTGCGATAGCTGGATCAATACCATGCTTGATCTGGAGCTATCTGTTTCACAGATAGAGGAATTCAGAAATATTGCATTTTATCATCATCTTATATTAAAAAAGCAAAAGAATATTTTTACAGGGAAAAACAATGGTTAAGGTTAAATTCTATGACAATGTGGATGATAAACTACTGAAATTTGCGGTAATTATTTCAAAAACCGGCGGCAAATGGGTGTTATGTAAGCATAAAGAAAGAGACACATACGAAGTGCCCGGAGGTCACCGGGAGCCCGGTGAAACAATATCGGAAACTGCCAAAAGAGAATTATATGAAGAAACAGGCGCAGTAGACTATAAAATAAGACCCGTGTGCGTATATTCCGTTACTGCGGAAAATAATTTTGACGGCAAAGAGACTTTCGGTATGTTGTACTATGCTGACATTAAATCTTTTGAAAAAGAACTGCATAGTGAGATAGAAAAAATCATGATTACGGATAAACTGACCGACAACTGGACATACCCATTGATACAGCCCAAACTGATTGAAGAAGCTACAAAAAGAAAAATTATATAATAAAAAACAGGCGTGAAGATTTTAACTTCACGCCTGTTAAATTATCAATTCTGTTTTCGCACAATATCGTATTCACTGCCGTCGGGGCGGAAGTAGCGGCAGGTCTTATTTTTATCCTGCATCAGCCGCACATACTCATCCTCGTCCAGCACAAGGGAGCAGAAGCTTTCGTCGCTTTCCTCGTCATATTCATTATACCAGCATTTTTCACACAGGCTGTCCATGGTGTTACTCATCCTTTTTTATATTCAAAAATCACGAATTCAACAGTCAGATCAAGCTGCTCAACATTTTCGAGCTTTGCCTTGTCCGTATCGCTTGTTCTGTAAAAATACGGCGTCATGGAAAAAAGGGTTTTCAGATCCTGCTTGGAGATTGTTACTCTGTCCGATATTTTTGTTTTTGCTATCAGTCTGAGAGTCGTTGTCTGCGGCGGCTTTTCATCATTTTTATAGGGGGTTTCATAAATCAGTTCTTTCATTTCCCACAGATGATCCGCTCCGCCCACTACGCAATACAGGGCGGCGCTGGACTTAAGGACTCTTGAAAATTCCTTTTCATGAAAGGGCGCAAAAAGATGGATCGCCGTATCAATGCTTTTCTCTTCAATAGGAATGGAGGAGATATTCGCCACAAAATAGTGATTGTCCTTATATCGCTTTGACGCAAGTCGTATCATCTCCTTACTGATATCAAAGCCGTACAGCTCACCTTGGTAATCGTCATAGTATCCTTCGCCGCAGCATATATCCAGGACCGTTCCCTGCATCTTTTCACACAGGAAATGTTTAAGGCAGCCGTAATATCCTTTGTCAAGCAGCGCGCGCCTTGCCCTTGCAGAATCCTTGCTGTCACCTTTTTTGTCGCCGCTTTTTGTGCCTAAAAGCAGATTAACATACCCTTCCTTTGAAAAATCAAAGGAATGATTGTTCCTACATTTCAAGCAGTTTCCCTGCCGTAACAGTTTTTCCCGGCAAACCGGACAAATAAGAATCGACATACCTTACCTCAAAAGGATATTTCCATATCCAGCAGGACGGGACAATGGTCCGAGCCGAAGACATCCGTGAGAATCTGCGCATCCTTCAGCTTACTGTTCAGAGAGTCTGAAGTGACAAAATAATCAATTCTCCAGCCGGCGTTCTTTTCCCTTGCCTTGAACATATAGGACCACCAGCTGTAAACGCCCTCTCTGTCGGGATAAAAATATCTGAATGTGTCTGTAAATCCGCTGTCAAGCAGGGTTGAAAATTTTTCTCGCTCCTGATCCGTAAAGCCGGCGTTGTTGTGATTTGTTTTCGGGTTTTTCAGGTCGATCTCCTTGTGCGCAACATTCAGGTCACCGCAGAATATCACAGGCTTTGACGCATTCAGAGAGAGAATATACTCCCTGAAATCATCCTCCCATTTCATGCGGTAATCCAGCCTTTTCAGTTCCCGCTGGGAATTCGGCACATAGACCGTGGCAAAATAGAACTCGTCAAACTCCAGTGTGATCAGTCTGCCTTCCCTGTCATGCTCGTCAATTCCCATTCCGTACCGGACGCTGAGAGGCTCTTTTTTCGTAAATACAGCCGTGCCGGAATATCCCTTTTTCTCCGCGTAATTCCAGTAACAATGATAACCTTCCGGGGCAAAATCAATCTGCCCCTGCTGCAGCTTGGTTTCCTGTATACAGAATATATCTGCGTCTGTTTCGTTGAAAAAGGCTTCAAAATTCTTGTTCATACAGGCTCTCAGCCCGTTGACATTCCACGATATCATTTTCATAATTATCACCTAAATAATACAAATGAAAGAATAACCGCAGGATTATTCTTTCATTCTTTTTACTGATTTATTAATGATGGAAGAGGCGGATACCTGTCATTGCCATGGCGATGCCGAAACTGTCGCAGCAGTCAATAACCGCCTGATCCCTGACAGAACCGCCGGGTTGGGCTATATACTTCACGCCGGAGCGCACAGCTCTTTCAATATTGTCTTCAAAGGGGAAGAACGCGTCCGAGCCCAAAGCCACATCGGTCATTTTCTCATGCCACGCCTGTTTTTCTTCTTTGGTGAACGGCGCGGGACATTCCGTAAAATATCTCTGCCATACGCCGTCCTTTAACAGATCTGCATACTCGTCGGAAATATAAAGGTCAATGGCGTTATCCGCGTCACACTTGCGTATGCCGTCAATAAACGGAAGGTTGATGACCTTTTCATTATGGCGCAGCCAGAGGTTGTCCGCCTTATTTCCCGCAAGGCGGGTGCAGTGGATACGGCTCTGCTGACCGGCGCCCACGCCGAAGGTCTGTCCGCCTCTTGCGTAGCAAACGGAATTTGACTGGGTGTATTTCAGCGTAATAAGGGAAATAAGCAGGTCGATTTTGGCGATCTCCGGTATGTCCTTGACCTTGGTGGGCATATCGTTAAAGAGGTCCATCGTCATTTTCGCGTCGTTTCTCTTCTGCTCAAATTTGATACCGAACACCTGCTTGGTCTCCATCAGCTCCGGTTCATAATCCGCGTCCATCTTTATGATGAGATAATTTCCTCTTCTCTTTGACTTGAGAATTTCCAGCGCCTCGTCTGTATAAGAGGGAGCGATGATGCCGTCGCTTACTTCTTTTACAAGAAATTTTGCCACGGACGCGTCGCATTCATCACTGAGGGCAGCAAAGTCGCCGAAGGAGGACACTCTGTCGCAGCCTCTGGCGCGCACATACGCCTGAGCAATGGGTGAAAGCTCCAGATCCTCCGGCACCATGCAGACCTTACGCTCTACCTCGTCAAGAGGTTTGGCAACAGCGGCGCCTGCCGGTGAAACGTGCTTAAAGGACGCCGCGCTGGGCAGTCCGGTAGCTTCCTTTAATTCCCTAACCAGCTGCCAGGAATTGAACGCGTCCAGCAGATTGATATAACCTGCCGCGCCGTTTAATATCTCAAAGGGCAGTTCCCTGCCGTCCATATGAATCCTTGCCGGATTCTGATTCGGGTTACAGCCGTATTTCAACTTGTATTCCGTCATATTCTCATCCTTCCGATAATAATGTAATACTTATTCAATATGGATATTTTATACTATTACATTGAAAAAAGCAAGGCGCAATGCTACAATATATGAAACGGAGATAAAGAAATGACAGGAATTTTAGCAGTTAATCACTTTTTGACCGGCGACAAATTCAGAGAGCTTCACGCGCATCTGATATCCGCCGCGGAAAAATCGGGTATAAATTTAATACGGAAAACCAATCTTCAGCTGGCGACCGAGGAGGTTACGGCTGACTTTGTGCTGTTCTGGGACAAGGATGTCAATCTTGCCAGAAGGCTTGAAAGAAAGGGTCTGCCTGTTTTCAATTCCTCCGATTCCATTGCTCTGTGCGATGATAAGGCGAGGACATACATTGAGCTGCAGGGCATCGTGCCCCAGCCGAAAACACTGATTGCTCCGAAATGCTATTTTAAAACAGATATGAGCGAATTTGTTGAAAACGCCGTTTGCGTACTCGGTCTGCCCCTTGTTTTTAAAGAATGCTTCGGCTCCTTCGGCGAGCAGGTCTACCTGTGCAAAAGCGTTGATGAAATCATGCGTCATGTAAGCGAAAAGCCCTTTATCCTCCAGGAATTTATAAGCACAAGCGCCGGCAGAGACAAGCGGCTGGAAATTGTGGGCGGAAAATGCGTCAGCGCCGTTTCCAGAATCAATGAAAACGATTTTCGCTCCAATGTCACAAACGGAGGAACGATGATTCCGTACACACCAATCGATACGGAAATGAAAACCGCCGTCACCGCTTGCAATACGCTGGGTCTGACCTTCGGCGGCGTGGATATTCTGGAGAACGGTATGGTGTGCGAGGTCAATTCCAACGCGCATATCATCAACATCATGAACAGCACGGGCGTGGATATCGCGCCGATTCTATTTGACGAAATCAGGTCGAGAATATGAACGGCATACTTATTTATACCAATAAAGAAGCACGGCGCAATCGGTTTTCGGTTGATAAATTCACAAAGAATCTCCCTGTCACTTTGGTTGATGAACGCTACAGAGGTCCCGCTGATTTTGTCATCAACCGTACGAATGATTACAGGATAGCAGAGTACTACGAAAACAAAGGGATAAGAGTCTTTAACCCCTCCGGTCTTTCAAAAATCGCCAATGACAAACAGGCGTGCTATGAATTTATGCAGGAACACGGTGTATCGATTCTGCCCGTAAATTATCAGGGCGTACCGGCTGTAAAAAAATTAATCAACGGGCACGGCGGCAGAGAGGTAACGATGATCCATACCCCGGAGCCCTTTGAGAAAAATTATGTCTACCAAATGCCCTGCGACACACCGGGCAAGGACCTGCGGGTATGGGTAATAGGTAAAAAAATCATCGCCTCTATCCTTCGTGAAAGCAAAACGGATTTCCGCTCCAATTACTGTCTCGGCGGCAGCGCGGAGGTTTACCACTTAAGCAATGATGAAAAGGCACTTGTGCATCAAATCATCAACCTTGTGGAAAGCGATTATATCGGCATTGACTTTCTTTTTCATAACGGTTCCCTTGTGTTTAATGAAATGGAGGACACCGTGGGCGCCAGAATGGTTTATGATAAAACGGATATAGATATCCTCACACTTTACTGCGATTATATTAAAAAGGAACTGAATTTATGAAATATATTTTAGATGTGGCTGACGCGGACGAGTTTTTCAAAAAGGTGGAAAAAAACAGAATGTTCTCCGGTGAAAAAAGTGTATCCGGACTGAGCCTGAAGTATAACGGTGTGTTCACACTTGTTGCAAACCCGAAAATCAATCTTGTCAAAAAAAGCGATACGCAGGTTGAAGTACATATCCTGCCCGGCTGGCTGATGCCGGTAATCGCAGCGGCGTTTACCCTATTTTTCTGGGGACTGGGCATAACAGCCATTGTAACCGACAAGCTGAACATACCTGTTATTATCCTTGTTTTTTTACTGCCGTCATTGCTGTGGATATTGCAGGCAGTATTTAATAAAGTAATAAATAAGCAAATTATAAATCTGCTGAAAAACGTCGGTGAAAAATAAAATCACTCAGGCAAAATAAACCTGAGTGATTTTATTATACCCATTCTCTGATAACATCCGGATTGGCGAATATTTCGTTAAGCCTGTTGATAAAGGGCGTTACGTCACCCATATCAAGCGCTCGGTGGTCAAAGGCAATGGTAAACGGCAGTTTGTAACCGGTGCGCACGGTGCCGTCCTGCTCCGCGATAGGAACAAGCTGGGTTGCTCCTATTGCTATGGCGCAGACCTGGGGCGGTATAATCTCAAGAATGGTGCAGATACCGTTCCAGTTCCTGCATACCGAGCCCAGATTGGACACGGTAATCGTTCCCTGTTCAATATCGTGCTTTGTCAGTCTGTCCTTTTCGGATATGGAGTAGTAATCCTTTTTAGCCTGACCGGATAGTGTTTTCACTTTATGCTTACCGGTCTTGGAACCGATAAGTCGGTTTATCGTCTGGGCTATCTTACCTTTTTTCAGTCCCTGGAGCGTATTGTCAAGGGACACCTCAAACATGACCTCATTCATATCGGAATTATTGGCGCGGCGAACGCTGTCCGCAATAGCGTCGCGCATCTGGCTCATTGTCTTATCCTGCATATCGTGCATATTGATGGTCATCATTTCACCGGTCTTCTGTACCATAGGCATGGAGATGTCAATTTCCTTAAAGGTTTTTACATTTCCGCGCACCAGCTTCCTATTGAATTCGATATGTGAATTCATAATGGGGCAGGCTTTAAGTCCCTCCACGATGACTCTTAACATAATTGTATTCAAAGTTAATTTTGTCTCAGAGGTGGAATCCTTGTTGATATCCTTCATCACCTTTAAAAATTCGGTGACTTCCGGCTCGTAGGATATAACAGCGTGAGGGATCGTTTCCCAGCTTTCCGCCGTCATGTTTGAGACAATCTTTCTCGCTATGCCGAAATGCTGATCTTTAATCACTGTTTTTCTGCTCATAATAAATGTCCTCCCTTGTTATTACCTTAAGCCGCGTCGGGAAAAGAAAATTTCTTTATATCCGCTTTGGTAATCATCTGACTTTTGTTTCTTCTGTTTCTCAGCGCGAAATAAGGGAAGAAAATCAATACGGTTAATGCTCTTAAATATTTCATAATATAATCTCCTTGGCGTAAATGTTTTTATTTGTTTTCGGTGAGCTTTTGTTCCTCTCACAATTCACATTTTACAGTTGCATGGGAGCTTTTTCCACAAACTTCGGTTTGCATTTCAGCTTGCAACCAACAGTTGCATCCCCTTAACCATGGGCTTTTTCGGCCTTTTCGCAATTTTTTTGCAATTCTTTTACAATTAAAATACGAACGCTCTTTAGAAATACAAGGAATTTCCTTGAGCAGTTGAAAAGGCGGCTAAAATATGTTACTATATAAAAAACATACTCTATACAGGTGATCAAATGGAATGGGAATTTAATCTGCCGGTAAAACTGGTATTCGGCAACGGAAAGAGAAAAAACTTGGAAAGCTATATCCGAGAGATCGGCGGCACAAGGGGCGTGCTTGTGGCGTCAAGGAGTTTTGCGAAAAACGGACTTGCCGATGAATTTGTTAAAATGAGCGGCGGACTGATCAAGGGTGTTTTCAGCGATGTGAGACCGAACCCCACTACGGACAATGTGGACGACTGCGTCAAACTGATGAGAGAGCTGAACGCGGATTTCGGCGTAGCGCTGGGCGGCGGCTCGCCAATGGACTGCTGCAAGGCTGCCTGCGCGATCGCGAAAGGTGATGATGTGATCAGCTCCTACCATTCCGGCTCAAAGGCTGTCCGTGCTGATGAGGCGATTCCTATGATTGCGGTCACCACCACTTCCGGCACAGCGTCGGAGGTTACAAATATATCGGTACTTACAGATTTAAAACGCAATCTGAAAAATCCTATGAACGACCCTGCGATGTACCCGAAGATTGCTGTTATCGACCCGGAGCTTACTCTGACTGTTCCGCCGCAGGTCACAGCGTCGACAGGACTGGATGTACTGGCCCACGCCGTGGAAAGTTACTGGGCAACCATTCATCAGCCTATATGTACCGCATGCTCCATATACAGCGCAAGGCTTGTTTTTACATGGCTTGAAAAAGCGTATAAAAATCCCGATGATTTAACCGCCAGGGAAAAGATGGCGGAGGCGTCCATCGTTGCCGGAGTTGCCTTCAGCCATCCCAGAACCACAGGCTCCCACGCCTGTTCGTTCCCTCTGACAAACATCTACGGCGTGCCTCACGGGGAAGCGTGCGCTTTCACTCTGGACTATTTTATAAAATTCAACGCTGACCATGCCGACGGCGACGGCAGGATAACCGCGCTGGCAAGGGACTGCGGTTTCAATACGCCGTATGAAATGGCGGAGGAGATCACTGCTATGAAAAAGCGGATGAGCATGAGGACAAGGCTTTCGGAAATCGGCTGCACCACAGACGAACAGATCAGGGAACTGACGGAAAAAAGCATGTCCATGCTGATGACCAGAAATCCAGTCACACTGACAAAAAACGATATATCCGAGATGTATAATGAACTGAGATGATAGATAATAATGAAAAAAGCCCAGTATAAATACAAGGAAATCATTACCTATATCATTTTCGGCGTTTTGACAACGCTTGTCAGCTGGGGCTCATACGCTGTATTTGTCAACCTGCTGTCCATGCCGGTCTTTTTCGGAAATCTTCTGAGCTGGATATGCGCCGTGGCTTTCGCCTATATAACAAACAAGCTCTGGGTCTTTGACTCCAAGAGCTGGAAACCCTCTGTTATCGGAAAGGAAATCGCGACCTTCGTTGCGTCAAGGGGCGTTACGGGTGTTATTGAGATTGTGGCCGTTCCGCTGCTTGCCAAAACCGGTTTCGACAATATCTTTTATAACATATTGCAAAAAATGGATATTTTACTGGGCATTTTATACACGGACGGTATTTATTCCAAAATCGTTCTGGCGGTAATCGTGGTTATCCTCAACTACTTTTTCAGTAAGTTTATTATTTTTAAAAAGAATAATAAGGATGCCGGCGAGGAAAAAGCCGACAAATAATTTGAAAAGGGGAAAAATTTATGAAGGATTGGTACAAGGAATTAGTCGTTTATCAGATCTGGCCCCGCTCATTCTGCGACGGCAATGGGGACGGCATCGGCGACCTGCAGGGCGTGCTGAGCAAAATGGATTACCTTGAAGACCTGGGCATTAACTGTATCTGGTTTTCACCGCTTTATCCGTCGCCCAACGCAGACTTTGGTTACGACATAGCGGATTACCGGAATATTCATCCCGATTACGGCGACCTGGACCTGTTCAAAAAGGTACTGGACGAGGCGCATAAGAGAGGCATAAAGGTGATTATGGACCTTGTTGTCAACCACACGTCAGACGAACATCAGTGGTTCATTAATTCTCAGGACAGAAACTCGCCGTACCACGACTATTACATCTGGCGCAAGGGCAGACTGGGCGGCAAGCTGCCGCCGAACAACTGGCTCTCCTGCTTTGAGGGCGGCGCCTGGGAATACAACAAAAAGCTGAATGAATACTATCTGCACGTATTTGCAAAAAAACAGCCGGACCTTAATCACGATAACCCCAAGGTAAGAGAAGAGGTTAAGGAGGTTATGAAGTTCTGGCTGGATATGGGCGTTGACGGCTTCCGTGAGGACGTCATAACTTTCATATCCAAAAGACCCGGTCTGCCAAATGGAATACCTCTGCCCGTCGGCACCGGTATTGAGCATTATATGGACGGTCCGAATATACATAAATATCTCAGGGAATACCGTGAGGTAACAGACAAATACGACTGCTTCACCGTTGGCGAGGCGCCGATGATGACGCCGTCAAATGCGTTAAAGTACATTGACGAAAGCAACAAAGAGCTTGATTTGATGTTCCATTTCCAGCACATTGAGGCGGACGCTTTTCTGATCGACTATCTGCAGAAGCCCTTTGACCTCAAGAGTATGAAAAGGGCTTTCACCTCCTGGCAGAATAAAATTAACGGCAGAGCCTGGAACACGCTGTACATTGAAAATCATGATCATCCCCGTATCATCTCCAGATACGGCAGTGAGAAATACAGAACGGAATCGGGAAAAATGCTGGCAAACATGTATATGCTTCAGCAGGGCACGCCGTTTATTTACCAGGGGCAGGAGATCGGTATGCTGAATACCCGGCTGAATTCCATTGACGAATATGAGGACGTATTTGTCAAAAACAACTACAACGTGGCGAGAAACAAGCTCAGGATAAAAGAGAGCAAGTGCTTTGAGCTGGCAGTAAAATCTACACGCGACAACGCCAGAACACCGGTGCAGTGGGACGACAGTGAAAACGCAGGCTTTTCCACCGGCAAGCCCTGGTTCCCGGTCAATCAAAATTACCATGAAATAAACGCGCAGAAAGAAGCCGAAAACCCGGACTCCATCTTAAATCATTACAAAAAGCTGATTCAATTCAAAAAGGAAAATGAGGTCGCGATTTACGGCGACTATAAGGAGCATTATAAAAACTCCTCCAAGCTCTATGTCTATGAGAGAAATTATAAGGGCAAGCGCCTGCTGGTTATCAATTCTTTCACAGAAGACAACGTGGCGTTTGAGGCGCCCAAGGGTTTTGATTTGGAAAAGGGGAAACCGACACTGTGCAATTATCCGAATCCCACAGTACAAGGAAACGGCTTTAAAACAAGGCCTTATGAGACAAGGGTTTATTTGTTTGAATAAATATAAATGATGTCTTTTGCCGTTAGTCGTCGTTACTGGCAAAATTCTGCTCGGTCACATATAGCACATATGCTCCCGTCGACGAAATTTTGCCAAAGCCTTGCCTAACGAAAAAATCCATTCATTTACCGGATTAACATATGTTAAAAATGAGAATTGCGCTTAAGCGCAGTATGTTGCCGTAGGGACGATTATCAATCGCCCACATTTTAAATAACAAAAAAGACGATTCACGTTTTGTGAATCGTCTTTTTTAGCGTGCCTCAATAGACAGCACATTAAATTCTCGGCCTTTTATGACTTCATAATCGGTTTTGCCACATTTGGGGCATATCCTGCTGTTGGCGGTCATCTCATACTCCTGACCGCAGGTACAGCGGGCAGCGGCGGGAATAAACGCCAGCTTCAGCTCTGTTTTGTCAAACGTACCGCCAAGCTTTGCCGCATTCCAGCATTCTTTAAAATAATCGGGCAGAATTCCCGAAAGCTCGCCCACTTCAACCGTGACGGACGATACCTCTTTCAGATCCTGCTCCTTCATGATCTCCTCGATTAAATCGAAGATTTCAAGAACCACTCCCAGCTCGTGCATTACGCGTTCCATTCCCTAACTTCTTTTCTCAGCCAGTCGCACCAGGCGTCTATACCCTCGCCTGTTTTTGCCGAGACAAAGAAGATCCGCGCATTCGGATTCAGTTTGTGAATACGCTCTTTCGCCGCTTCGTCGTCAAAATCAAATACCTGTTTGGTGTCCATTTTGTTGATCAGCACCACATCGGATACCGTGAACATCAGCGGATATTTCAGCGGCTTGTCATCCCCCTCGGGGACAGAGAGGATCATGGCGTTTTTGCTGGCGCCGGTGTCGAATTCCGCAGGACAGACAAGATTACCCACATTTTCCAGAACAACAAGGTCCATATCTTCCGTACCGAATTCCTTTATACCCTGTTCGGTCATGCCTGCGTCCAGGTGGCACATACCGCCGGTATGGAGCTGAATGGATTTCACACCTGTTTTTGCAATGGTTTTTGCGTCCACGTCGCTGTCGATATCCGCCTCCATAACACCGATCTTCATCTCATCTTTCAGGCGGGCGATGGTGGCCTTAAGCAGCGTGGTCTTTCCGCTGCCGGGAGAGGACATCAGGTTTAAAAGAAACGTCTTTTCTTTTTTCAGCTCGGCTCTCAGCCGGTCAGCTTCCCTGTCATTATTTTCAAACACGCTTTTTTTAATTTCAATTACTTTGAATTCATCCATTTCAAAGGCTCCTAATCTGCAAACTTTTTGAAAAACGCATCACGGCTCAGACCGCAGTTTCTTGCGTTGTCATTGCCCGGAACAACCCGGATGACATCACCGTTATAGCGTGAAACGATGGCCTCGCACTCTTTATCGTTAATCGTGCGTTTCTCAAGAGTGTATTCCTCTTTAAGAGGAACCTGCTTTTTCAGCGCGGATTTCTCCGTCAGCGCGCCTGTAGGACAAAGCTTAACACACAAGCCGCAGTTCGTGCACTTTGTCTGGTCAAGGGGCAGAGCAAAGGCAGGCGAAATACTGGTCTTAAATCCTCTGCCCAGCAGACCGATGGCGCTGATATCCATAACCTCTTTACAGGAGCGTACGCACAAGCCGCAGAGAATGCACTTTGCTGTATTGCGCTCAATAAAGGCGTTTTCATCCCGCGTGTATTTCTGGGGCATCTCCCCTGCAAAGCGTTCAGGGTTAATGTCATATCTCTGCGCGACGGAAAGGAGCTTACACTTAAAATATTCACGGCAGCCGCATTCCAGGCAACGCTGTGCCTCCTTCTGCGCTTCCTCCATAGTCAGTCCCAGGGAAACCTCGTTAAAATTCTGTTTCCTGTCCTGCGCGTCCAGCACTTTGGCAACCGTCCTGGGCTGTACTTCTTTACCGGACACATCAATTCTGTCTTCGTCACGCTTGCTGATATACTTAGGTGCGAAATCAAGCTCTTCACCTTTAAGGTAGGCGTCCACCACCTTAACACACTTATCCGCCTCACCGATGGCGGCGATGGCAATAGAAGCGCCCTTGTTGGTAGCGTCACCGATGGCAAACACGCCTTCGATATTGGTTTCAAAGGTATCCTCATCCGCCATGATCGTTCCCCGGTCCGTCAGTTCAACACCGCTGAAATCCGTTGGGTCAAATTTCTGACCGATTGCCATAATCACACTGTCAACGGGCAGGTATTCCGTTTTACCTTCCATCGCAACGGGACGTCTTCTGCCCGAGGCGTCAGGCTCACCCAGTTCCATGAGCTGAAGCGTCATTCCGCAGACCCTTCCGTTTTCGCCGTGAATTTCCACAGGGTTTGTCAGGAATTTATAAATAACGCCCTCTTCCTTGGATTCCTTTATCTCAATTTCTTCGGCGGGCATTTCCTGCTCTGTTCTGCGGTAGATTACATATACCTCTTTCGCTCCGAGACGAACAGCGGTTCGGCAGGCGTCCATCGCCGTATTGCCGCCGCCGCAGACAGCCACCCTGTCGCCGATCTCCACGCTTTTACCCTGAATGACGCTTCTGAGGAAATCGATTCCGCCGTACACGCCGTTGATATCTTCTCCCTTGACGCGCATAGGCGTAGATTTCCATGCGCCCGGGGCAAGAATCACTGCGTCATTGACGGATTTAAGCATATCCAGCGTAATGTCTTTTCCGTATTTTACATTGTTTACAAGTCTAACGCCTGTTTTCTCAATAACGGATATTTCACTGTCAAGAACTTCCTTTGGCAGACGGTACTGGGGAATCCCATATCTGAGCATACCGCCCATCTTATCCATCATATCAAACACGGTCACCTCGTGACCTTTCGTTCTCAAATAAAGCGCCGCCGTAAGTCCTGCCGGACCGCCGCCCACGATCGCTACTTTTTTACCCGTGCTTTTTGCAACCTCAGGAAGATACGCATCCCCCTTTAGGTCCAGATCCGCCGCAAAGGCTTTCAGCTGCGCAATATTGATCGGCTCCTCCACCTTTGCGCGTCTGCACGCTTTTTCACAGGGGTGAGGACAAACTCTGCCGATGGAGGCAGGCAGCGCTATCCTGTCTTTGATTAGTTTAAGGGCGTCATCAAATCTGCCGTTTGCAATCAGTCCCACATAGCCCTGGCAATCGGTATTCGCCGGACAGGCAAGCTGGCACGGCGCGACACAATCGCCGTCGTGGGCAGACATCAGAAGTTCCATCGCAATCTTCCTGGACTTGATGACTCTCTCGCTTTCAGTATGAATAACCATTCCGTCGGCAGCCTTTGCCGAACAGGAACGCAGAAGCTTTGCCACGCCCTCAGCCTCCACAACGCAAAGACCGCAGGCGCCGTAAACCTCAACCGCTTCATCATAGCAAAGGGTGGGAATATAAATGCCGTTGCTCCTTGCCGCCTCTAAAATCGTACTGCCTGCAGGAGCAGTAATTTTTTTACCGTTAATTGTCAGATTGATCATTTCCATATTTCTCTGCTCCTCCTTACTTTCTGATTACCGCGCCGAATTTACAGGACTGAATACATTTACCGCACTTGATACATTTTTCAGCGTCAATCACATGGGGCGCCTTCACTGTGCCGCTGATTGCATTTACCGGACAGTTTCTGGCGCACAGCGTACATCCGCGGCAGGCGTCCGCGTCGATGGAATATGTAACGAGAGTGGAACATTCACCTGCGGGACAGGTTTTATTTTCAATATGTGCAATATATTCATCCTTGAAATATTTGATTGTGGTTAAAACCGGATTCGGCGCCGTCTGTCCAAGTCCGCAGAGCGCGCCGTCCTTTATGCCGTAGCAAAGCTCCTCCAGTAATTCCACATCACCGTCTTTGCCTTTTCCGTCCGTGGTACGGGTTAAAATTTCCAGCATTCTTGTGGTGCCGATACGGCAGTGAATACACTTTCCGCAGCTTTCCTTGGCGGTAAAGTCGAGGAAGAATTTTGCCATGCCTACCATGCAGGTGCTCTCATCCATAACGACCATACCACCGGAGCCCATGATCGCGCCGGTAGCGCCCAGGGCTTTGTAGTCGATAACGGTATCAATAAGGCTTGCGGGAATACATCCGCCGGACGGTCCGCCCATCTGTACCGCTTTAAATTCTTTATCGCCTTTCATTCCGCCGCCTATGTCAAAAATAACGTCGCGCAGTGTTTTACCCATAGGAATTTCCACCAGTCCGCTGCGCTTTACCTTGCCCGTAACGGCAAACACCTTTGTTCCCTTCGAGCCTTCCGTGCCCATAGCGGCAAACGCTTCGCCGCCGTTGTTTATAATCCAGCCCACGTTTGCAAAGGTCTCCACATTGTTGATATTGGACGGCTTACGCCAGTAACCGCTCTGAGCCGGGAAAGGCGGTTTAAGACGGGGCATACCTCTGTGTCCCTCCAGGGATTCAATAAGCGCGGTTTCTTCACCGCAGACGAATGCTCCTGCTCCTGCCTTGATTGTCATATGGCAGGAGAAATCCGTGCCGAAAATATTGTCACCCAGATAACCTGCCTGCGTCGCCTGTTCAATAGCTCTTTCAAGCCTTTTTATGGCAAGAGGATATTCTGCCCTTACATAAACAACAGCGTTTTTAGCACCGATGGCATATGCACCGATAAGCATGCCTTCAATCAGATTATGCGGGTCGGACTCGATAACAGCCCTGTCCATAAAGGCTCCCGGGTCACCCTCGTCCGCATTACAGATAAGGTATTTTTCATCCCCCTGCGCCTCCCTTGCCGCGTTCCATTTGAACCAGGTGGGGAAACCGGCGCCGCCGCGTCCGGCCAGTCCGGAGGTCTTGATGACCTCTATCACCTCTTCGGGCGTCATTTCACATACTGCTTTTTTCAGCGCCGTATAACCGTCGGCATGGATAAAATCTTCAATCTCCTCAGGATTGATAATACCGCAGCGCCGCAGCGCGATACGCGTCTGCTTCTCAAGAAATTCCTTGTCCTCCTCTGAAACCAGCAAAGAAGAAATAACGCTTTCATCACCTGTTCTGGTGTATTCGGCAATCTTTTTTGCGTCGTTTTCCGTTACACGAACAAGCCTTTTTACCTCTTTATTTTCTTCATAAATATCGACAATAGGCTCAAGGTAGCACATGCCCACACAGCCCGCTATCGTTAAGACAGCGCCGCTGAGGTCTTCTTTTAACAGCGCCTGTCTTACCTTTTCCGCTCCTGCCGCAATACCGCAGGAGCCCTCGCCTACAACAATTTTCATATTACTCATTACTCCGCCTCCCTAAGTTCTTTGAGAATTTTCTTTGTTTTTTCAGGAGTAAGAGAACCGTACGTGTCCTCGTTGATCATCATAACTGGCGAAAGGGAACAGCAGCCAAGACAAGCCACGCATTTCAGTGAGAAAAGTCCGTCCTGCGTCGTCTCCCCATCGTCAATACCAAGCTCATCCTTGATTGTCTGCAAAATAAGCTCGCTGGAATTCACGTGGCAGGCCGTACCCTGGCACAGCATAATAAGATATTTACCCACGGGGGTAAGGCGAAACTGGGTATAAAATGTGGCAACGCCCATGATCTCGCTTTCGGCGATTCCTGTTCTTTCACTTATGTACACAATAGCCTCTTTCGGCAGATAGCCGTAGATATCCTGCGTTTTCTGCAGAATCGTAATGAGCGACCCCTTTACCGCCGCCAGCTCGTCAAGCACAGGCTCAAGCTGCGCTAAATCCATTTTTTCAGCCATACTATCCTCTCCGTATCTATAAATCCAGCGGATATATAATCTCCGCATTTTATTAATTGTTTTATTTGCTTTTTACATAATACTAAATTATCCGACATCTTTCAATAGTATAATTAATGAAAACAAACCTGCTATACCAAAGCAAATTTCTCAACGGCTATCGCAAGTCCGTCCTGCGCATTTGACAGGGCAATATACTTGGCAGCCGCCTTGCACTCGTCGGAGGCATTTCCCATTGCGAAGGAATATTTAGCGAATCTGAGCATCGGCGTATCGTTCCCCGCGTCCCCGAAACTCATGCATTCGTCAGCCGTGATGCCAATCAGCCGGCAGATGCCCTTTAGCGCCTCGCCCTTATCCGCCGTGCCGGCAGTGGCCTCTACATTGCCGGGGAAGCTTGACGCAACCGCCAGACCCGCTGCTGAAAATCTATTTTTGAATTTTTCACGGTCATGATCTTTAACGGAATAAAGCGTGATTTTTTCAACGCCTTCACCGTTTAAAAAATCCGTAAGGCTCACACAGCCGGTCATAGTCTTTATAACCTCGTTAATAAATTTCTGAGGGAATTCCGTATTGTCAAACAACGCCTCCGTCCCCATTTGATAATACGATTTACCGTGAACATATATTTCAAAAAATACTTTGTTCTCCAATAAATAATCAATGAGCTCCACTGACAGCCTATTTTCAATCAAATTCGAATAAATTACTTTTTCGGTATTCCTGTCATAGACACAGGCGCCGTTTGAATAAATGATATAATCCACAAACGGAACCTGCGTTACAACATTGTCCACCAGCGCCATGGGCCTTCCGGTGGCAATGGCGATTTTTATACCTTTATCGTGGGCTGTTTTCAGCGTGTTTACCGTTCTTTCCGTTACCGTTAAATGATCAGGCGACATCAGCGTTCCGTCCAGATCCGTCGCTATCAGCTTAATCAAAATCACACTTCCCTTCAGATACTTACAATTTTTAAAATTCAGTCTATTGTATCATATTAAAAATAAATTATCTATAAAATAACGCAATTTATAAATATTTACAATTTTTTGTTATTCCATGCCCAAAATGATATAATATATTAAAGGCTACGGTGATTAAATGAAAAAATTCCTGAAAATTACTTTTGTTATTATTCTGGCAGTCGGTATGCTCTACGCCTACAATATCTACAGCAACGGCGCACTGGTACAGACAATAAACAATCTGAAACAGACACAGATAACCACAACGAATATTTACAAAAACTCCGCCACCGAAAATAACAGTACCCAAACGCTGAGCGCGCAGGTGCATTCCGAGCTTTCGGCGGACGAGCAAAAAGTGTTTGATATTATATACGACGGGCTGAGCGCGTACAAACCGTCTGTAAACATATATCAGGAAATTGAGTCTGACAGGATATTTGAACTGGTGGAACTGGTGCTTGCCGAGCATCCGGAAATTTTCTGGTCCAAAGGGGACTGCAGCTTTTCCACCGGCGGAAGACTGACCTTCGCGTATCCGTATACAAAGAACGAGACCCAGGAAAAAAACGCTCTGATTGAAAACAGAGCAAAGGAAATATTTAAGGAAATAAACCCCCAAGGCGACGATTACGAAAAATCAAAGGCGATATTTGACTACATCACGTTAAACACAAGCTATGCTGCCGAAGAGGCGGAAAATATAGATGAAAACCTGCCGATATCAACGATTGAAGGCGTTTTTCTTGACGGCGAGGCAGTATGCTCCGGTTACGCGAAGGCGTATCAGTACCTGCTGTCCATGGCCGGAATCGACGCAGTAACGATTTCAGGCGATGCACGGACGCCCACCGGAAATGCAAGACACGCATGGACCGCTCAGGTAATTGACGGGGAAGTATATTTTTCAGACGCCACCTGGGGAGACGGTTTTGAAAATGCGGGTAATTCAGATTTTGTAAGCCACACATATTTTCTAATGAACTCGGAGGAAATAGAAAAAACGCATAGCTGCCAAAATATGTATTCTGCCATAAAAAGCACGGCGCAAAAGGATTATTTTGTCAGAGAAGGATTATTTTTTGATGCATATGATCTGTCCGGTATCAGAACAAAAGTCAAGGAAAGCCTTGACAATAAAGAACTGGGAACGGAGTTTAAATTCGCCGATTCTCAGGCATATGAGGAAGCCTGCGCGCAACTATTTGACAATGAAAATATTTACCTTGTTCTGAAATCCTCGGACCCGTTTTCAAACAGCATTGATACAAACCGCATCAACTACAGCTGTGATGATACGCATAATACCATTACGATATTTTTCAATTATAAATAAGATAAATAAAAATTTTTTTAAAAAAGTATTGACAAGTGGGTTAGTTTGTGCTAACCTATAGTCAGTTAGCAAACGCTAACCATTTTACTCCTTTTACTCCTTAAGTTAAAGCAAGAGAGAAAAAGCCGAAATCGCCTAAAATGGTTTGCTTTAGGCATATTTTCGCTTTTCGCTCTTGCAAGGCGCCAGCCTGACGGCGACCTCAAAACAAAAATCTGCTCAAAATCCAATCCGTTTTAGGTCAAAGATTTTTTATGGTGCGGATTTTTTGTCAGGCAAGGCATAAAACGCAGTTAATCCTTTCGGATTAACGAGTATTTTAACACAGCATGACGGGAAATCCGCCCATAAAAAACGAATTCGGATTTATCTCTCTTGCTTAATAAAGACCGCAGGCGAAACTTTTTCATCAAACTTCCGTCGTCTGCGGTTTTTTATTTTATAAAATCCAAAAAAATAAAGGGGAACAACCCGGCAGGGTGTTCTCCTCAGCGTGTAGAAAAAGTTGTAAATTTAGAAAAGCATATACCCCTACACGCTGGACAGACTTCGGGAAATCGAGGTGAATTTCGTTTTCTTGCGAGCGGGAGCTGGACAAGGGTACTGCCCCCAAGCAAAAAACGAAAAACGCCAAACAGCGGCAAGGATTCGATATCCTTGCCGCTGTTTTTTGTTAGAATCTCTCCGTCAGAACGGGACGGCGAGGACACCGTCCCCTACAAAAGAAAACGCTATGCTGCACACATTTATTTTGGCGTGGTTCGCCCGACTTTATCGACAGTCTGAGGGGAACAACCCGGCAGGGTGTTCTCCTTATTCTTTATTATAATTGGATTATTTATTTTATATATGGAGTATGGCGGTTGCAAGCCAGAAATAAATAAGCAGCGAAAGCGCGTCCATTACCGTAGTAATAAACGGCGAGGAAATGACCGCCGGGTCAAATTTCAGTTTCTTCGCAATAATCGGGAAAGCGCAGCCCACCATCTTGGCAAAAATAATTTCTATGACAAGTGTAAGACTGATGACCAGATCCACCTTTACGGTAATACCGTCCATACCCAGTAGGGATCTGTCAATCAGCCAGATTTTAACGAAATTGACAGCCGCCAGAGTCAAACCGCAGACCACGCCCACGCGGAGTTCTTTCCAAAGGACTTTAAATATATCCTTGTAATTAATTTCTTTAAGGGAAATCGCGCGGATAATAACGGCGCTTGCCTGACCGCCGGCGTTACCGCTTGTGCCGGTAAGCATGGGGATAAACGACGTCAGAATAATGAGCGCGGACAGCTTATCCTCAAAAGCATTTAAAATCATGCTTGTGAATGTGGCGCTGACCATAAGAAAAAGCAGCCACAGGATTCTCGATTTCCATGTCTCAAAAACGCTCATTTTAAGATAAGGCTTTTCATTAGGTACGATAGCGTTCATCTTCTGGATATCTTCGGTATTCTCATCCTGCAATACGTCCATTGCGTCGTCTACCGTAATGATGCCTACAAGCCTGTTTTCCATATCCACAACGGGCAGAGCCAGAAAATCATACTTGATAAGTAAATTTGCCGCTTTTTCCTGGTCGTCATGCGTATGGATATAAATGACCTTTTTCTCCATCAGGTCCTCAATTTTATCGTCATTGTCGTGGAGCAAAAGGTCCTTTACCGTTATAACACCTATCAGATGCCTTGACTCATCGGTTACATAACAGGTATAGATCGTTTCCTTGTCAACACCGGTACGCCGGATACGCTTAATCGCGTCCTCAACCGTAATATTCCTTTTCAGGTCAACAAATTCCGGCGTCATAATCGAGCCGGCACTGTCCTCAGGATATTTAAGAAGCGTATTAATCATCGCTCTTGTATGAGCGTCCGTATTTTTTAAAATCCTTTTTACGATGGTGGCGGGCATTTCCTCAATGATATCTACCGTATCATCGAGGTAAAGCTCGTCGAGCACCTCACGCAGCTCCGTATCGGAAAAGGCTCTGATAATGGCTTCCTGCGTATCGTTATCAAGCTCAACAAAGGTCTCCGCCGCCTCTTCCTTTGGCAGCAGACGGAAGAGCAGAACCTGTCTTTCAGGCTCAAATTCCTCAAAAAGCGCCGCTATATCGGCAGGATTTATCTCCGTAAGTATGGATTTGATCTTTGAATATTTTTTTTCATGGTACAGCGAGGTGATCTCCCCGGCCATCTCTTCGAGCTTCATTTCCTCAAGCCTCATAGGTTGCTCCCCCTTTCCGTGATTTTGCTTGCGGGTTTAACCGTCTGAACGGAAAAACGGTTTTTCCTCCTTATCATAAGGATTGACCGCGATTCGTCTCGTTATAACAAACAAGATAATAACCATAATAATTCCTGCGGCTGCTGCGCAGACTGTAATTATAAATTCCGGTTTCTGATAAAAACGTGTTCCGTCCACAAAAGAGGTGAACCCCGGCTGCGCCATTTCCGCCTTTACCTGCTGTGTTGTTTTATCAACACGCTTGATCTCAAGCAGATATTCTCTTTCCCTGCCGTTGGACGCAGTACAATAAAGCGTAATTTTGGGTGTCTGTTCGTCACTGAGCTTTAATTCAATCGGCGCGCAGTATGCCTGGATATCCTCCGTAACCGGCGTTATTGTCAGCTCAGTCAGATCCGACGGAATATAAAGCTTATATTCCGTATCCTCCTCATTCAGCGCCGGTGACAGCTCACCGTATGTGCAATAAATTGCGGAAAGCAGATTGTTTCCGTTTTTCTCATACTCGGCCGCGTTGGTATAACGGAAATTATAGATCGTACTTCCCCAGTCGTACTGAAGGGTTACAGTCAGACCCGTCTGATGATTTGTTTCATCATAGACATATGTTATAAAAATTTCCGCAGTTCCGTTGATCTCATAACTCTCAAGGGTCGGCGGTGTTTCATTGTCCTCCAGAACCAGACCGTACTGGAGAATTTCCGAATCAAAACTTCCGTCAATTTCCGCGTTTTTAAAACTGATTGAAGTAAGTTTCGGCGCCTCATCCTGGGAAAATGCCTGCACAGGGGTAAATACCATACAGGCGCATATCACGGATATAAAAACAAAGCTGATTTTTCTCCTCATAAAATCACCTCTCAAAGCGTTGAAAATACCCTATTGGCTGATAATGTAATTTAAATTATCCTGACTGTCCAGAAAATCTTTAACTAACCGCGCGTTTTCCTCCGTTGCCGTTACGTTAAAAATAATGTCGCTGCCGGTCACGCCGGCGGTCTTTTCTGTCCATTCCGATTGTATCGCGTCTTCATCGTCACCGCTGACAGAAACAGAAACGCTCTGAAGCAGTCTGATATCGTTTCCGAAATCATTGTAAAGCATTTGCGAAAGCGTTTCAAACCCGTCGTTATAGCTATCCCCAAGCTCATCGGGAAGGTCACAGTTGTCAAGAACAAAAACGGAAATGCCGAAACCTCTGACCTCTTCAATGATACCCTTAATATAATCATACACGGTAGAGCTGTCCGGATTGAGATAGGCATTTCCATTGGCGTCAACATAAAGCTCACCGTCAACCGTAATGCCGGCAGTCAAATCTCCTGAGGCCGCAACATTATCTTTATAACAGGATATTCTGCCCACCGGCAGAATATCATTGGCAAGCAGCTCACGGACAGATGCCTCCATATCTCCGGCGGTGGAAGATTCCGCGCCGTACATATCTACGGTGGCAAGACCGCTGTCATAGCCAATCGTTCCGTCATCCCTTTTTAAATCAAAAGTCACGGAGGTGTAGCCGCCGTCGTTAACATCGTCAATAACCGCCTCAAGCATGACTCCGGCGTCCAAAACAAGGGGCTCCACCCTGCTGCTTTTCAGATGAAGACTTACATCGCTGTAATCTCCCGCCTCGTCGTTATTATCCTGCGTAAGCGGCACAGCATTTCGCTCAATATATAAATCCATCACCGTATAGCCCACGCTGATAATAAAGAAACAGCCGACTGCGATGATTATAATCTTGGCAAAAGAACGCCAGCGCTCCGGACTGAAAAGCGGCTTTTTTTCTTTTTTTCTTTTTCTGTCATATTTGTCGGAGCCGTTTCCCGCGTCGATATATTTATCGGCAAAATCAATTTTTCTGCCCCTCTGCGGCTCCGTCCATTTTTCGTTTCGCTTTTTATTATTATAAAAGCGTTTTTTCTTCATAGAATCACCGGCTCGCGTTTAATTTAAGTGTCTGAATCATTTGGGCGGGATTATCGCTTTTAAAAACAGCCGACCCCGCAACAAAAACATTTGCGCCCGCCGCGCCGGCAATCTTCACCGTATCGGTATTTATTCCGCCGTCAACCTGAATGTCAAGATCAGGACATTTTTCTCTCAGCGCCTGTATCTTCGGCATAGTGCTTTCCATAAAGCTCTGACCGCCGAAACCGGGCTCCACCGTCATGACAAGCACCATAGACAGCTTGTCAAGATATGGATATACCGTATCAACCGGCGTACCCGGCTTAACGGCAAGTGCCGCCTTGCAGCCGGCGTCAAGTATTTTATCTATGGTCTTATCCGTATCCGATTCGGATTCAATATGGAAAGTTATGATGTCGGCGCCCGCCTTTACAAATTCATCAATATATAAATACGGGTCGGAAATCATAAGGTGAACGTCAAAGGGTACGCAACACACCCTTTTCATTGCCGCGATTACCGGCGCGCCGATTGAAATGTTGGGAACAAAATGACCGTCCATAACATCCAGGTGGATCAGATCCGCTCCGCCCTTCTCGCATTTTTCAAGCTCCGTCTGAAGATTCGCGTAATCCGACGCAAGCATGGACGGTGAAATTTTTATCTCCATAATACGCACCTCCGCATACTTCCCCATAATAACAGTTATTGTATTATAATATATTTTTTAAATAAAATCAACTTTGACTTGTTTTTACATTCTTTATGTAGTATCATATATCCGTATTTTACAAGGCGTATTCTCACTAAGGAGGCTGAATCATGATTCAGGCAAATAACGTTACCGTCCAGTTTGGCGGCAGAGTTCTTTTTGAAAGGGTAAACGTCACCTTTTCCGCCGGTAACTGCTATGGTATCATAGGCGCCAACGGCGCAGGCAAATCCACTTTTTTAAAGGTGCTTTCCGGCGACCTGGAGCCCCAGAAGGGCGAGGTGTTCATAACGCCGGGGGAAAGGCTCTCCGTATTAAAACAGGATCATTTTGCCTATGATGAATACGAGGTCATCCGCACCGTTTTAATGGGTAACCCCAGGCTTATAGAAGTCATGGAGGAAAAGGACGCTCTTTATATGAAAGAGGACTTTACCGAGGAGGACGGAATTAAAGCCGGCGAGCTTGAGGCTGAATTTGCCGATATGGACGGCTGGAACGCGGAATCGGACGCCGCGTTTATGCTGAACAAGCTGGGGGTTTCCGACGAATATCATAATATGAAAATGGCGGAGCTGCCCTCCGATCTAAAGGTCAAGGTACTGCTTGCTCAGGCGCTTTTCGGCAATCCGGATATCCTGCTGCTTGACGAGCCCACCAACCATCTGGACCTGTCGGCTATCCGCTGGCTTGAGAATTTCCTTCTGGATTTTGAAAACACGGTTATCGTTGTTTCCCACGACAGGCATTTTCTCAACAAGGTCTGCACCCATATCTGCGACGTGGATTTCGGCAAGATTCAACTTTACACCGGCAACTATGATTTTTGGTACGAATACACGCAGATGCGTCAAAGACAGGCAAGAGACCAGAATAAAAAGAATGAACAGAAGATTAAGGAACTGCAGGAATTTATCCAGCGTTTCTCCGCCAACGCCGCCAAGTCAAAACAGGCAACCAGCCGTAAAAAACAGCTTGACGCGCTGGAAATGATTGAAATGCCGGTTTCCAGCAGGCGTTTCCCCTACGTGGATTTCAAGCCGGACAGGGAATGCGGCAACGATCTGCTGAGAGTGGACCACCTTACAAAAACCATAGGCGACAGAAAGGTGCTTGACGATATTTCCTTTGTGATTCACCCCAGGGAAAAGGTCGCTTTTGTCGGCTCCGACGTTGTGGCGAAGACCACACTGTTTAAAATTATAATGGGCGAGCTGGAACCGGACGAAGGCTCCTACAAATGGGGCGTGACCACAAGTCAGAGCTATTTCCCCAGCGACAACAGCAAATATTTTGACGGCGTTGACCTGACGCTGGTTGACTGGCTCAGGCAGTACACCACCTATACGCTGGAAGCCGATATACGCGGCTGGCTGGGCAGAATGCTCTTTTCCGGCGATGAGGCGCTGAAAAAAGCCAATGTCCTTTCCGGAGGCGAGCGCGTGCGCTGTATGCTGTGCAAGATGATGCTCTCCGGCGCGAATGTGCTCATCCTTGACGAGCCCACCAACCATCTGGACCTTGAGTCCATCACCGCGCTGAACAACGGTCTTATCCGTTATCCGGAAACGATCCTCTTTACCTCCCACGACCACCAGTTTGTACAGACGGTGGCAAACAGGATTATTGAAATTTCCGGCAATACACTCCTTGACCGTCAGGGAACCTATGACGAATTCCTGGAGGACTTCGATGAGGACCAGCTGAAAAAATATTGATATAATTCATAAAAACCCGGACAGGTCGCATGATGTAAACCTGTCCGGGTTTTGCTTTATGAGTTGAATATTTTAGGACGCGCCGCAAATATACCGTTGCTTAATGATTATCCGTATATACGTTTCTTTGCCCTTTCTTTAATTTTTTTGCCGCAGAATAAAAAATCAAATAAAATATTATACCGCCGAGGGTATTGAGGAGCACATCGTCAATGTCAATGCTCCTGTAATTATAGCCTATAATCAGCCCGATGATAAACTGTATCGCTTCTATCGCAACAGAAAACAAAAATATACCAAGCAATCTG
Organism: Eubacterium sp.; assembly: GCA_017886765.1. Classification (GTDB taxonomy): domain Bacteria; phylum Bacillota; class Clostridia; order Oscillospirales; family Acutalibacteraceae; genus Eubacterium_R. Next base: position 84,562 of record JAGHJI010000062.1, on the reverse strand, counting down.
CCTTTGAAATTTTTAACATAAAAGTGGAGAAAGATTCCCAGAGGCATCAGCATCACAAAATTGCCGAAAACAGATACAAATCCATAAGGCGTATGCGTGCTGACAGAATCCCGGATGCTGTCTGCTATACTTTTAAAGGGTATAAAATTATTGGCAACATCCTCGGCTATGCCGCCGATATGTACCGGGAAAAAGCAAACGGCAATGATTACCGCAAGATACAGTCCGAAAGATAAATGAAGCAGTAATTTGCTTAATCTGACCTTTTTTATAATCATTATTACTGCGCATATCACCAGCAGTACAATCTCTATTATTAAAACACCTTCACGCAAAATGGTCATATCGTTACCCGTAGTCAAAACCTTTCACTTAATTTATTCGCTATGCGGTTTCGGATTTTTTCTTTTGTTTCAAAATAACACAAGGAGCACAATCTGTCAACAAATAGAAAAACCGGACGAAAGCCGATATCACACAGCTCCCGCCCGATCCTTATACACAACCCGCAAACATAAAACCGCAGCAGCACATGGGCTCTTTGTTTGAAGATTGTTGTATATATTTCAGAAGAATTACTGAGTTCAATTATATATTTGTTCTCAAATACATAATGGCCTAAATTATCCTGTTACAAAGAGTTTAATCACAATGATTGCCAATAAAAGAACTATAATTATTTTTAATAGATTTTGTATTTTCTTTTGATTTTCCAAAATCTTTTCTAATAATTTTCTATCCATCTTACTCTCATTCAGTTTATATATAAATTTATAATCGGATTAACTGACTTCATTATTAAAATTTGAATAACAGGCAAAATGCAATAACAAAAACACCAAATGCAATGAATCCCAGCATTACGTTTCTCTTTTTTTGGGCTTGAATTAGTTCTTCCATCTGCTCTTCTTTTAAGGCCTTTTGCTTTTCTTCGTCAATCATTGAAATTCTCCCGAAATATTAAATGTCTTTTGGTTTCCTCTTTCATCATAAGAACTTCCTCCAGACACACTAAAACTTTCTTTTTGTTCCTGCTATTCATAATGAATATTATTTTTTATTTGATTTTACTATTTCGTTTTTTACAAGAATAATTGTGATCGTGGCAAGAAGACCGATTTGAATACAACTCATCAGTTCATTGCCGTTGTCGTCAAATATTGCGCTCAGCATAAGTGCAAGCCAGGAAAAGAAAGCAATCGAAACGAGCGTGAGAAAAACGTATATTACAATATTTTTCATATCTATACTCCCAAAACAACACTGTTATAAATATAACTATCATCTATCTCAAAACTTCCTAGTATTCACAATAAACACTAAAATTGCAGCAGCACATACGCTCTTTGTCTGAGGGTTGATATATAACTGCCGGTCTGTCTGCATTTATTCACGAAATACTGCAAAAAAGGCGCATACGCCAAGCAATCCAACCTTTAAAGCGTCCAGCCAGTCAAAAGTGCCGATCATCAATGCAAGCCATCCAAAAAGTATAAATACGATGACTGCCGCGATGATGCGTATTGTTAGTTTTTTCATATAAATCACCAGTACATATTACAACATTTTTTATATGCCTATAACAACACCATCATAAATATAACTATCATCTATCTGAAAACTTCCATAGTCTTCACAATCAACACTAAAATTGCCGCAACACACATGCTCTTTGTTTCAAGGTTGTCGTGTATTCAGTCCATATAATAATCCGTAATTTGCTTTGCAACTTTATTCACATTATTAAGCGCCTCCTGAGAAAAGCAGAGATAGTATTTATCATCCAAAGAGGAGTATACCGTATCGTTATTTATATCTATCGGCTCAGTCTGTGTTTTGTTCAATATATATATGGTCGGAACATAATTCAGCCCTATGGAATATTCATTTTTGTCAAGTGTTTGCTGATACTCAGCACAATAATCCTTGCTTGCCGCAAACACAAGATACTCCATGCCATCTTTCATGGGAAGCATATCGTCAGTAGGATAAAGTGAAAGTCCGTTTTTCTCCCATTCAAACCAATTCCACTGATACAGCACGATATCTTTGCCTGATTCGTCCGGATCGCCCTTAACAGTTTCCAGCACCGAGCATATGTATTTAGTACAACTGTAGCAATGTTCAATCTCCTTGCATTTTACTTTAAAAATATAATTATAATCGTCCAATATAGCTTTGGCAGTCTCAAAATCCATTGATTCCATATTATAATCCAAATATTCAGCATACTCCTGCTCAAAGCAGACTTTTGCTTTTGCATAAGCACTGCAATCAAGGGAAACTCTTGAATAGGAAAATCTCACAATTATGCCATACACAATACAGGCCACTATCAGCAAAACACAAGCAATGATGGCAGAAATCTGCGTTTTTGATAATTTACCTGACAATTTTCCCGTCCCTCATTTCTACAATTTCATCGCAGAGACCGTCAAGATTTATTCTGTCATGGCTCGCAATTATAAAGGTTGTGCCTATATCCGTATTTGTCCGCTTAATGATGTCTGTCAGCAAATGGACAGAACTTTCGTCAAGAGCATTGGTCGGCTCGTCAAGAATAATTAAAGCAGGATGGTTCATAAATGCCTGAATGAGATTCACTTTCTGATTCATCCCCAGGGAGTATTTTTTGATTGGCCGCTTATCCCCTGCATTTAGGCCGAATTTTTCCAGCCACTCTTTTATCTCTTTATCTGTTGCTTTGTTTTTTGAAATGCTGTTTAACATAATCAAATTTCTATATGCGCTCATATATTCAAACAACGTTACATGCTCAATTAACAGCCCCACGCTTTCAGGATATATGCCGTTACCTACTTTTACTCCGTCAACAATTGCTTCCCCCTCGGTAGATGTTATCAGACCGCAAATCGCTCTGATGAGCATTGTTTTTCCACAGCCGTTCTTACCGGCGAGTCCATATATTTTTCCCTTTTCAAGCTCAAGGTTAATTTTATCCAGAACTATATTTGAATTGAGCTTTTTAGTATAATTTTTTATTTTTATGTAAGACATAAGCTCTCCTTAAATAACATCTCTTTTCTTCAGGATATAACCCCCTGACAGAAAAAGCAGTATGTCCGTTCCGGCAGCCGCCGCGTAATAGGAATAAAACGGATAGGGAAAAATTGTTTTGTTATCCGCAAATTTATCTGTAAAATACCAGGTCATTATATTAAATTGCTTGTATTCAGACGGTATAAAAAATATCATTACTGAAAGCGCCGTAACTGCTGCCACCATGATTAAAACACTTGTTTTCTTCCCAAACAAAACCGAAAAAACTGAACCGATAAGTGCTGCAGTAAAAATAATAAATACCGAATTTATAACGGACATAACAATCAGTTCAATGGCACAGCTGTTATCCAGCACGCTGTCACATTTTACGGCCGCAACCGCTGCTATCCCTGCATGGTATAAGACCTCAGACAGAATGCAGATAATAAAGATATTGAATATCTCTCGTGAGTAAAAGACAAAATACTTCCTTTGCCTTGTGGAAATATAACAGCACTTGGTCAGATATTTCTTGTAAAACAGCGGCATTATTAACGGTACTGAAACGATTATATTCAGCACGCTTATAATCAGATTTAAATCAAACTGACCAGAGGTTATATCAAGACCTTCGCCGTCCTTTGCGTTAAAGAAGAGAGTAAGAAACGACTGGCCGTCCGTATTAACAAGACGGACAGCCGCCATATAAATCCCCATAAAAAACTGAATCATAAGAATGATTACTATATGCAGTTTACTATTGTTAAAGATTATCATACGCAGTTTTTCAGTCTTTTAATCGCAAATGGTGTGGGCAGAGCGGCAAGCAGTATGTATATTGCAATGGTAAGTATGAAATATAAATATGTCTGCCCTCCTACCGAACAACCGAAAATATATCCGTTTATATCAAATTTCGTTGATGTAAACAACGCATCAGACAAATTCATTGCCACAAACATAAACGATAAAACAAATATTCTGTTTTTAATAAAATAGGAAAGTTGATAAGCAAAAACCGCTATCAATCCTGAAGCAAAACCGGAGATGATGATATAAAAAATAAAATATAAGTATGGAGAAAAAATATAGAGCTTTTTAAAAAGGAAATAAGAGCCGCCTACAAATACGTCCTCAACATATACCGTTGACTGCCATAAATCCAGTCCATACTCGTTAGTGGATTCCATTGGAAACGCAATCATACAAAGTATATAGTTCAGCACCTGCGGAAACAGAATTACAAAACTACCACAAAAAAACACTGCAATAAGCTTTGAAAAATAATAGTCAGACAATTTTGTCCTCGTCAGACAAATGGGCAATCGATTTCCGTTATAATCTGATAGATAGCTGTCCGAATATGCCGCGCAGGCGGCAAATGGCAAAATCACACTAAATATCCTTGTATATGATGCGTTATAAAACGCATTGAAAAAGAATTGCGCATTGGCTGGCGCTACACTGATTATATCCGTTTTGTATTCTGTAATGCAACTTATTATAAAACACACCATACTGAACACTGCCATAAGAATACATACTGATATAAATCCTGGCGAACATAATGCATTATTAATTTGAAATTTAATTTCTTTTATCATGCTATCACAAAATATTATAAGTTTGTTATTTCACCCAAAAATTGATACTATAAAACAGCCTTATCACCATATATTACATAAGTTATCGTCTTTTTTGAGCTTGTTGTTTGTGAACCGTAAAATCTTATCTGGTCTCCCGAACTGGCTGTCACTCCTGATTTATAAGGAATCCAGTGAGCTTTGTTAGAACTCGTGCAGATAATAGATTTTTTGTCCGAAAGTGTTTTCGATTTTGTTGTATCATAAACCCAAACTTTAATTATAAACGGAGTGGAACTTTTTAGAAAAATACTGCTGTAATTAACATTGCTATACGCTTTTGTTACAGTTCCGATTGTCGTTGTTACATCGTTTGCCGCTATTGTTCTTACTCCGGATGAAGTAGAGGCATTAGCAGAAAAGGATATAAACATCGTAACCATAATTAAAACAGCGCTAATAATTGATATCATCCTATTTTTATTAACTTTGATTATCATTTTTATCCTCCTTATCATTAAATAATATAGAATCAAATCTCTGTAAATGCATATTATAACATCCTATCTCTCTATCTCTTATATAACCATCGGACCGTCCTCCATACATTCAATTCCTATTTTTCCCAATTCAAACATACCACACCTTATTATATTTGTCAACATTATATTTGCAGAAAAAGTATTTACACAAAACATATTATATGATAGACTATGTTTGGGAAGGAATATGACGGTGAGAAATGGGACAGAATACAGACAATTTTAAACGCGGAACGGCGGAAATGCTGGTTTTGTACCTGCTGAGCAAGGAGGACCTGTACGGCTACCAGATAACCCAGGCGTTTGCCGAAAAAAGCGGCGGGGCGTACACGATGCTGGAGGGTTCCCTTTACCCTATTCTGTACAGACTTACGGAAGCGGGGTGCATCAGTGATTATACAAAACAGGTTGGCAAGCGCCGCACAAGAAGATATTATCACCTTGAGGACAAGGGCAGAGCGTATTACAAGGAAATACTTGCCGACTATGACGCTGTAACAGATAGCATAAGCAAAATTCTGGACAGAAAAGCGCGGGGTGATAATGATGAATAACAAACAAATGAATAAAGCGGTCAACAAATATATAAAAGAAGTAAAATCCTATCTGATATGCGATTTTAAAACGCAGAGGAAATTTACCGGCGATTTAAAAAGCCGTATTCACGAGCATATGGACAACGGCGTAATCAACAGCGCCGACGATATATACCAACAGATCGGTGATCCCCAAGAAATCGTAAAAGGATTTTTTGAGAACGCCGATACAAGAAAAATAAAAAGGCGGATGAATTTCACCAGAGTGTTAATGATAGGTGTAATCGTATTTTTACTCATATGGGGAACAGGAGTAATTATTGCGCTGGTTGACGTCCATATATCCAATAATGGATATATGGTTGAGGAAATGTACGACGTGGATCCGGATACCGGTGAAATGACGCTGGAAAGCAAAAAAATCATACGGGGGGAAGACTCATGAAAAGAATGACAACTGTTTTGCTGGCTATGCTGATGCTAATCGTTATGTGCCCCACAAATGCGTTTGCCGGAGAAACTGCCACAGATAAATATGTTGAATACTTTGAAGACGGAAGCTACATCGTAACAGAATTGGAAACAAGCGGTATATCCACTTTTGCCACATCTACTACAACAAAAACAAAATATTCTTCGTATTATAACTCTGATGGCGACCTGGAATGGAGAGTATATTTAACCGGCACTTTTACATATACCGGCAGCTCCGCTACCTGCACAAAGGCGACTAAATCGTACAAGATATATGATGACCACTGGAAAGTGACCTCCTCCAGCGCGTCAAAAAGCGGTAACAAAGCCACAGGCAATTTTACAGTAAAACGATATTTGGCTGGCATACCAATAAGAACCGTAAACAAATCGCTTACCATCACCTGCAGCAAGACCGGCGTTTGTTCATAAAAGAAGGTGCAAAACAGGAATTGGACTCGAATCCAATCCCTGTTTTTTTTCTGAATTTCTGCTATGATTCAGAAAATAATTTATAATAGTACCGGTCAATCACATTGACAATTGAATCTTTTGTTGCTATACTAAAAAAGTAATAATATGTCGATTTCAGATGATATCTACGTAAGGGTGTAATAAGTATGAACAAAAACAAAGTACATGTAAAAATAGGCGGTGCGTCCTACACAATCGTGACGGAGGACGACCCCCAGTATGTTGAAACGCTGGCGGAGGAAATAGACGGCGAGATCCGTTCTATCTGCAACTCCAATCCGTCACTTTCCATAACCCAGGCGGCTGTACTTGTTGCCTTGGACGAAGCGGACGCCTGCAAAAAAGCGTCAGCCTCAGCCGATAATCTCAGGGTACAGATCAAAGATTATCTTGAGGAGAGCGCAAGAGCGAAAATGGAGGTTGAGGTCGCAAGGCGCGAGGTGGAAAGGCTCAACCGGGAAATCTCTGATCTAAGGGAAAGGCTGAACAAATAAAGGAAAATGAAATTTGAAATTCTGGCTCCTGCAGGCAGTATGGAGTCGCTGATTGCCGGTGTGCGAAGCGGTGCGAACGCGGTTTATCTGGGAGGTAAGCTGTTTAACGCCCGCCGCAATGCCGGCAATTTTGATAATGAAGAACTGAAAGAAGCGGTCCTGTACTGTCATAACAGGAACGTAAAGGTATATCTTGCAATCAACATTCTGATATCTGACGCGGAAATGGAAGAAGCCTATCACGCAGTCAAGCAAGCTTTGCAGGCAGGGGTTGATGCGTTTATTATTCAGGACACGGGACTTGCTAAAATGATAAGGGAGCATTTCCCGGATGCAAGGCTCCATGCCTCCACCCAGATGAGCATCCTATCTCCGGCGGGGGCAAGGTTCGCAAAAAGCTTGGGCTTTGACAGAATCGTTCTGCCCAGAGAAATGAACCTGAACGAAATAAGCGAAATCAGAAAAAGCACCGATCTGGAGCTGGAACTTTTTGTGCACGGCGCCCTGTGCATGTCCGTTTCCGGGCAATGTTATCTTTCGTCCATGCTGGGCTCCCGCAGCGGAAACAGGGGGCTTTGCGCCCAGCCCTGCCGCCTGCCCTTCACTTCAAAAAGCGACCCAAACGAATACGCCCTTTCCCTAAAAGACCTGAGCATAATAGAACATTTGGATAAGCTTGACGGAATCACCTCACTTAAAATTGAGGGAAGGATGAAACGCCCCGAATATGTCAGCGCCGCTGTCACCGCTGTAAAAAAAGCGGTTGAGGGAATCTACACGGCGACCGACAGCCATAACCTGCGTTCTGTATTCTCACGCAGCGGATTTACCGACGGTTATCTGACGGGGCATACGGGCAGGGATATGTTCGGCACCAGGCAGAAAGAGGACGTTGTCTCCGCAAATGAAGTTCTTAAAACAATAGAAAAAAACTATGCGCGTGAAAACCCGCTTGTTAAAATGGATATGAGATTTGTCTGTAAAAAGGGAGAGCCCTGCTCTCTTACCGCGGCGGCACTCGGCAAAGCTGTCACTGTCAAAGGCGATATACCCGAAGCCGCCCTGAACAAACCCATAACTGAGGAAAGCCTGGTAAACCGCCTTTCCAAGCTGGGCGGCACGCCGTTTTACGCAGACAAAATGGAAATTGATCTGGACGGCGGGCTGATTCTGCCGGTTTCAAAAATCAATGAATTAAGGCGCAGGGCAGTAGAGGAAATAGAAAAACCGCCTAAAATCACAGTCAGGGCAAAGCCCTTTGAAAAAAAGAAATTTACTGAAAAAAACAGTATACCATACTTTACCGCGTCATTTAAACACGCAGGTCAGATACCGGACAGGCATCCCTTCCGGCATGTTTTCATACCCTTGGATTCCTCCCTTGAGGATTTCACGGGCAACTGCGCGGGCGTTGTTCTGCCCCGGGGATTGTTCGGGATAGAAAATGAAATGACAGAAAGACTGAACACGCTGAAAAAAGCGGGGGTTACAAAAGCGCTCTGCGGCAATTACGGTTCCTATCAGCTGGCACGGGAACTGGGCTTTGAGGTTTTCGGCGATTTCGGACTGAATATTTATAACAGCGAAAGCGCGAATCAGATAAATAATCCCATACTTTCCTTTGAACTCACACTGAAGCAGGCAAACAGAATCGCCGCCCAAAATACCGGCGTAATCGTGTACGGCAGGATTCCCCTTATGCTGACAAGGAACTGTCCGGTTCAATCCGGCGCAGGACACTGCGCAAACAAAGGGGACTGCAGACTCACGGACAGAAAAGGGTATGAATTTCCGGTGATCTGCTCAGACTATCCCTGTGTGGAGCTGCTGAACTCCGTTCCGGTCTGTCTTTCCGACGTTATGGATGAGGTAAAAACGGATTTCGCTCATTTCTACTTTTCAACGGAAAGCAAAAAAGAAGTGGAAAAAATTATACGTATGTATGAAAACGGTGAAAAGCCCGATTTCAAATTCACCAGAGGTCTTTACCGGAGAGGAACCATTTAAAAAGAGGTAAACATATGCTGATACTTGCATCGAAATCACCGAGGAGAAAAGAGCTTCTCTCCCTGATAACAGATGATTTTATAATCAAAAGCGCCGATGTGGATGAAAGTCTGCCTGACGGTATCCGTCCCGATAAGGCAGTTGAATATCTGTCCCTGATCAAGGCGGAACCTTTCAAAAACAATACTGACACCGTTATCGGAGCGGACACCGTTGTATCTGTTGAAGGTGTCATACTCGGTAAGCCAAAGGAACGCGCGGACGCCTTTACTATGCTGAAAATGCTCAGCGGTAAAGTCCACAGCGTTTTTACCGGGGTAACGGTCATCAAACCAAGCAGCACAACAACCTTCAGTGTTGAAACAAAGGTAAAATTCTTTGATTTGACCGACAGTGAAATAAAGGATTACATAGATACCGGCGAGCCTTTTGACAAGGCAGGCGGATACGGAATACAGGGAAAGGGCGCCCTGCTGGTGGAAAAAATCGACGGTGACTATTTCAATGTAGTCGGTCTGCCGGTCAGCACATTAAAAAAATATTTAACGAACTAAAAAAACAGAAAATTGTACAGATTTAAACCATTTTGTGGAAAATGTCTTAAATTGTCCTTGAAAAATTTATTTTTAAGTGATATTATATTAGTTAAGGGAAATGTTGACTTTTTATAGTGAGCAGTCGCTCACTATTTTTTATCCTGAAATTGATTGTTTTTGAAAGGAGACCGGTTATGGCCGCAGATCTACATTGTCATACTAAGTTAAGCGACGGTTCCGTCGGTATTGAGGATTTAATTGTCATCGCTCAAAAAAGCGGAATAGATACCATTGCCATAACTGATCACGACTGTCTTGCCGGCACCGTAAGAGGTCAGGTCATCGGCAAGCGTTACGGCGTAAATGTGATTCCGGGCGTTGAATTATCCGCCATTGACAGCGAAGCGGGAAAAAAAGTTCATATTCTTTGCTACCTTGCGGAAAAACCCGACAGGCTTGAGGGACTCTGCAAGCGCACTTCCGTCGCCAGAAAAAGAGCTGGTCAGATTATGATGCTTAAGGTTGCCGCGCGGTTTCCGGTTTCAAACGACTTTATTATCAACCACGCCTCCGGCTCAACAAACCTTTTTAAGCAGCATATTATGCACGCGCTGATGGACGCCGGATATACGGATAAAATTTTCGGCGAGCTTTATTACGCCCTGTTCTCACGCGAGAGCCAGACAAACCTTCTTGCCCCTGTCAAATATCCTGAGGTCAAAGATGTTATCGAAGAAGTGCATAACGCCGGCGGCATTGCCGTGCTGGCTCATCCGGTCCTTTACGACAATTTCGATGAAATCGACAAATATATTGAGCTCGGTCTTGACGGCATCGAGGTATGGCACCCCTCCGCAAATGACGAGGATATGGAAAGGCTTGGCAATATCTGCAAGGAAAACAAGCTGCTTCTGACGGGAGGCTCAGATTTCCACGGTATTTACGGCAGAGGTACAGTCACGCTCGGCACCTGCACAACACCAGACGAGCATCTGGACAAGCTGCTCAGCTACAAAGCGAAGAAAAAAAGAGCGCAGCGCAAAGCGGAAAAGAAGGCTGCTCTGGAACAGGCCGAGCAAAACAGCGAAAACTAATAGAAGAGAGACTTTTCGTATGAAAGGTCTCTCTTTTTTATTTTTATCACAATATTTAAAACATAATAAAATTCTGTTGACATCCGCGCTTTAAGATAATACAATCAAATTAAAATAAAGCAGGACGGTATAGCATTATGAATAAAAGAATTGCAAAAACGCCGCCGCTGGGCTGGAACAGCTGGGACTGTTTCGGCGCCGGGGTGACTGAACAGCAGCTTAAGGAAAACGCCGATTACATGGCAAAATATTTAAAGGCATACGGCTGGGAATACGTTGTCTGCGATATCCAGTGGTATGAGCCGACGGCGAAGGACAACGATTATTGTAATTTCGCACCCGTCAATCTTGACGAATACGGCAGGCTGATCCCAGCCGAGAACCGTTTTCCAAGCGCGAAAGACGGTATGGGCTTTAAACCGATAGCGGATTACTGCCATGCTCTTGGGCTTAAATTCGGCATTCATATTATGCGCGGCATTCCCCGTCAGGCGGTCCATGCTGACCTGCCGATAAAGAACAGCAAATTTTCCGCGCGTCAGGCAGCGCACCATTTTTCCGTCTGCTCATGGAACACGGATATGTACGGAATGAAAAACTGCCAAGCCGCTCAGGATTATTACCATTCCGTTTTCGAGCTTTACGCCTCCTGGGGCGTTGATTTCATAAAGTGCGACGATATATGCGTTACGGAATTCCGGCAGTGGGACAAGCCTTATTCCGCTGATTATGAAATTGAGATGATACGAAAAGCAATCGACAACTGCGGCAGGGATATGGTGCTTTCACTTTCACCCGGTCCCGCCCGGATTGAAACTGCCGGCCATCTGGCAAAAAACGCGAATATGTGGCGTATGACCGGCGATTTCTGGGATCAGTGGGATAAGCTGTATGATATGTTTGACCGCTGCTATACCTGGCAGGATAAGGTGAAACCCGGCGGTTATCCCGACTGCGATATGCTGCCGCTGGGCAGGCTGTCAAAGAACGGTGTATGCCACGGGCCGCAAAACAGAATGACACAGTTTACAAAACCGGAACAGCTCACAATGATGAGCCTGTGGGGTATTTTCAGAAGTCCGCTTATGATGGGCGGCAATCTGCCGGAAAACGACGAATGGACATTGTCTCTGCTGACCAACAGCGAGTATATGAAAATGCACCGCTCCTCCTACGGAGCGCACCAGCACCTGAGAAAAGAGCGCGGCGGCAAGGGCGATATCATCTGGATATCAAACGGGAAGAAGTGCAAATACGCCGCCCTCTTCAACACCAGAGACACAAGTCACACCGTTGGGCTGAAACTTACGGAAATTCTCATGCCGGACGAGCGTTATTCGGTATATGACATCTGGAACAAAAAAGAGCTGGGATGCTTTAAAAATGCCTTTTCCGCCGAGATTGCTCCCCACGGAGCAGGACTATATAAAATTTCACAGGGGATATAATAATGAAAATCAAACCATTCAGTATATACAGTCACGGCAATACGCTGAGAGGAATCATACTTATACCCAGCAATATAACCTATCCCTGTAAAACAGTAATCGTCAGTCATGGCTTTGCCAGTAATATGCTCATAACCTCTCCATATACCAAACCGTTTACAGACGCAGGTTATATTGCCGTGCTTTACGATTTCTGTATGTCCGGAAGTGGCATAAGTAGCGGAAAAAGTACCGGAATGAGCGTAATAACAGAAAAAGAAAACCTAATAGATCTAATAGATTACATAAAAAAACTCGATTTTACTGACGAAAATCATATATCCCTTGCCGGTTGCAGTCAGGGAGGACTCGTATCTGCGTTGGCGGGCGCTCAACGTGAAGATGAAATAGAGGCGATGTTTCTTTACTATCCGGCACTTTGTATACCTGATGATGCCAGAAGAGGGCATATGATATCGGCAAAATTCGATCCCAAACAAATACCGGATACATTTTACGCAATAGCCATTAAACTCAGTAACAAATACGCTTATGACGCGCAAGAACTTGATCCATATAAAGAAATCTGCGCCTTCAGGAAGCCTGTACTTATTGTCCACGGAATAGAAGACAAATTAGTAGATATTAAATATTCAAGAAAAGCACGAGATAAATATTTCAATTGTAAACTGATAGAAATACACGGCGACCACGGCTTTATCAAAAAAGGATTATGTGAGTCAAATCGAGCTACTGCTGATTTTATGCAAAAAATGTTATAATTAAAAGAGGAGCTGTGAAAATCACAGCTCCTTTTTTATTTGCTACACACTCTGTGGCACAACGGATTTTTTTCTGATGTTCTTACCGAAAAGTCGTTTAGAAATCATCGTTGTAAACTTATCAAAAATTACTGCAAGCACGACTGTTACGGCAAAACTGCATATGATAAACATATATTTATGACTTTCGTTATAACCGAGGTATTCAAAGATGTACATAGGAAGTCTCTGCAGAATGTAAATGCTGAAAACATGTTTTCCGAACCAAGAAAGAATAGGATTAAAGAAAGATATCTTCATCGTTACCAATATCATGCATACGGTAAAGGCTATCGCCCAGACGGTGTATCCCTCTATACCGCCGCTCCAGCGTCTGAAATACGCCGGGAAATAAACGCCCAGAACAAGCGCAACCGTTATCAGATAGGTAATGTCATTTTTCATCACTATTTTTTCTATAATATTCTTTAACAGTGACCACCATACGCCCAGGGCAAAAAGGATCACCGTATTATATGTATAACGCGACCTGCCCATTTTCATCTCAAAATAAACAAAAGCGATTATGAACAGCGTTAAAAACAACGCGCTGACATAATATATTTTTGTATTGTCCGTAAACCTGATAATAAAGAAAGCAACAAAAAACATTATATATAATGAAAGGATAGCAAACACATACCAGCTTGAGTTCCCTATAGACTCCCACCCGAACGAAGAAAGAATAAGTTTCTTGACCGTGTAGGTCTTTCCGAGAAGTCTTCCCTCCACATAATAGAGGCACAGCGCTAAATTGAAATTGATAAATAAAATCCAGAAGCGCTTTGTCATAACACTTTTGACATAATCAAATTTTTTCTTCTTTACAGACTCCATCATACCGTAGCCCGAATAAAAGAGAAACGAAGCCACGACCATTTGATTTAGATGCGTGCTTACCGCGATATACGCGTCATCATAAATGCCGCCGATATCTATATATTGTTTTGCATGACTTATTACAATTAAAATAACAAATATTCCGTTTATGGCTGTTGTTTTTTCCTTGCACAGATAATCCCTGTGAAACTCACCTTCTTTTGCGGGTTTCATTTGATTAACTACAATTAGAATCACAACAAATAAAATCGCCGTCATATATTTCCCCTCTTACTTTCTGATGTTTATCCGTTTTAAACCTTTCTTTATTCTTAGCTACAGATTTTTATTTCATCTGCAATATGAACAAAATCCTCCATCGTCAGCTTTTCCGCGCGGATATTTTTATCTATGCCTAAACCGTCGAATAAATCTGCCAGGGTTTCTTTTGGCAATCCCATTGTGCCGGATATGCTGTTGAGCGCTGTTTTTCTTCTCTGGGAAAAGGCGCATTTTACTATGGAAAAAAACAATTTTTCGTCTCGGACGGCAAATTTATTTTCTTTTCTGATTTTAAGTCTGATCACAACACTGTCCACTTTGGGGCTGGGCATAAAACAGTCTCTTGCAACGTCAAACAGGATTTCACTGTCAGCATAATAATGAACCGCCACCGTTACCGCTCCGGCGCCCCGGGTACCCACTTGGGCGCAAAGGCGCTCACCCGCCTCTTTCTGTACCATAACAACAATTTCATCAATCGGCAGTCTGCTTTCAAGCAGGGTCATAATTACGGGAGACGTTATATAATAAGGAAGATTGGCGCATACTTTAACGGACCTGCAGTCACTGAATTTTTCTGTAATCAGAGCTTTTAAATCGGTATTCATAACATCGGCATTGATAATCTCAAGATTGTCAAATCCGTCCAGAGTTTCACCGAGCACCGGCAAAAGTCTTTTATCCAGCTCTATGGCAGTCACTTTACCCGCCGTTTTGCAAAGTTCCTTGGTAAGCACGCCTATACCGGGGCCTATCTCAATTACTCCGGTATCCTTGTCCGCCTTCAGGCTGCGGGCCATCTGCGGGCACACATCGGGATCAATTAAAAAATTCTGCCCGAGCGCCTTGGAAAAGGTAAAGTCGTGCCGGGCAAGTATTCTTTTTACGGTATTGTAATCATATAAATCCATATGTTATCCTCACTTCAGATTATTATTCTATCATATTAATAAATCGTTTACAATGATAATCTTGACTTTCCGGGGGTTTATGCTAAAATAAGCAAACAAAGCTTATTCATTTAATAATGTGTTAAACAGCATAATAAAACGTAATGTTAAAATACGCAACAGAGGTGAACTTACTTGATAAAAAAGCTGTCCAAATATATGAAAGGCTTATGGGGACTTGCGCTTGTCAGCGCGATGGGTATGATTATAGAAGCCATATGTGAGCTGGCTCTGCCCTCGCTGGCGAACACCGTTTACGAGACCGTAAGCAGTTCATCAGCCCCTGAAGATACCAGAAGTTTTGTAATAAAGATCGGCATCTTTATGTTTTTACTTGCCGTATTGGGCCTTTGCGGCGGTCTGGCTACGATGAAATCCTCATCCGTAGTGAGCCAGAAATTTTCATACAGATTAAGAAAAGACCTTTATGCCAAGGTAAACGATTTTTCATTTAAAAATATAGATCAGTTTTCTACGGCTTCACTGACAACGAGGATGACAAACGACGTGACCATGCTCCAAAACACCGTTATGATGTGCCTGCGGATGCTCGTCCGCGCTCCCGCGCTTCTGATCGTTTCAGCCGTATTCGCGTTTTCCATAAACGCCAAGCTTTCGCTTATACTGATCTTTATGCTGCCGGTCATTCTGGTAATCGTTGTTCTGGTACTCAAATTCGGTTTCCCCATGTTCCAGAAAATGCAGAAAAAAATCGACAATGTAAACAGAGTTGTGCAGGAAAATCTGATCGGTATCCGCGTTGTAAAAGCGTTTGTAAGAGAAGACCGTGAGAAAGAAAAATTCAGGGACGCCTCCGACGATCTGGCAAAACAGGGTTCAAAAGCAGCGGGACTGGTGGTCACCATTATGCCGATCCTGATGCTCATGATGAATGTTGTCATCGTGTACATTTACTATAACGGCGCCACGGACGCCGCTGCAGGATTAATGGACGTTGGGGAGATCTCCGTTCTCGCCTCATATATTATGCAGGTACTTATGAATATTATGATGGTGTCCATGTTCTTCCTGCAGCTGACAAGAGCCAAGGCATGCGGAGACCGTGTGGTAGAGGTGCTGGACACGGAAATCGACATTAAAAATCCGGAAAATCCATATATTCCTTCCGCTGAAAACCGGAAAGGAAAAGTTGAGTTTAAAAATGTATCCTTTAAATATTCCCCCGAAAGCGCCGGAGACAATATTCTGGAAAACATAAGCTTTACCGCCCGGCCGGGGGAGATCATCGGTATCGTCGGCGGTACCGGCTGCGGGAAATCAAGCCTTGTTAACCTTATCCCCCGCCTTTATGACGCAACCCGGGGAGAAGTGCTTATTGACGGTGTGAATGTCAAAAATTATGACATAACTGCCCTGCGTGATATGATCGGCGTTGTACTTCAGAAGAACGTACTGTTTACCGGCACCATCAAAGATAATATCCGCTGGGGTAAAAAGGACGCCACGGACGAGGAAATAACCGCGGCGTGCAGATGCGCCCAGGCAGACGAATTTATACGCTCCCAGCCAAACGGGTACGATACTTTCCTGGCTCAGGGGGGTCTTAACCTTTCCGGCGGTCAGAAGCAGAGGCTTTGTATCGCCAGAGCGATAATCAAAACACCAAAAATACTTATTCTTGACGACTCCACCAGCGCCGTAGACACGGCAACGGAAGCCAAAATCCGGGAAAGCTTTTACGGCGATCTCAAGGATACAACCATATTTATCATTGCCCAGAGAATATCATCCGTTCAGGACGCTGATAAGATCCTTGTGGTTGACGACGGCCAGATAAAAGGCATCGGAACCCACGAAGAGCTTATTGCCGGCAATGAAATTTATCAGGAAATATGCAACACGCAGAAAAAGGGGGTGCTTGAATAATGCCGCCTATGGGTCCTCCCGGAAAATCACAGGGAACGCAAAGGCCAAAAAACACGAAAAAAACATTATCCCATATTTTAGAATATATCGGAAAAAACAAAGTTCTTCTGTTTGTTGTACTGATCATGCTTATTTTAAGCACCGTTTGCCAAACAGGGGCATCCTACTGGCTGAAACCCATTTTAGATGATGTGGAGGCAGCGATAAAAGCCGGCAACTTTGCCACAGAAGGTATACGCCAGCTTATTACCAACCTTGCCATTGTCTCTGCGTTTTATATCGGGACTGCCGTCTTTTCTTTCCTTCAGTCAAGAATCATGGTATCCATTGCGTATAAAACCACAAATATTATAAGAAAAGACCTGTTCAATCATCTACAGACCCTGCCGCTGAGGTATTTTGATTCCAAAACCCACGGAGAAATCATGAGCCGTTTTACCAACGATGTGGATAACATCCAGCTCATGCTTGAACAGACAGTCGTCCAGTTCGTTTCCTCTATATTCTCCTTTGTCAGCATTGTTACGATGATGATCGTTCTGGAGTGGCGCTTGTTCATCGTTGCCCTGATTTTTCTTGTGATCATGATTATAAACTCTTTAAACATAGCCAAACACACAAGAAAATATTTCAAGGCGCAGCAGGAAGCGCTGGGAATCATGAACGGAAATATCGAAGAAACAATCGAAGGCATGAAGGTCGTTAAGGTGTTCAATCACGAAGAACAGGCGATTGAAGAATTTGACAGTCTGAATACAAAATACCGCACCGTAGCCACAAACGCCAACTTTTATTCCGGCATTATGGGGCCCTGCAGCACGGGAATCAACAATGCTCTGTATGCCACAATAACGCTTATGGGCGGTATGTTGGTTCTGACAAACTCTCTGGGAATCGGTACTTTCTTTACATTTTTAAACTATACCAAGCAGTTCCGTCAGCCCATCGACCAAATTATGAACCAGATGAACAACATCTTCTCCGCCCTTGCCGGAGCGGAGCGCGTATTTGAGATCATGGCGATGGAAAAAGAGGTCGACAACGGCACCGTTACAATCAGCGAGGAAAAAACTGCTCAAGGGAAGAAATGGTACTGGATCGACGGAGACAAGAAAATTCCGGTTGAAGGCAAGGTCGTATTTGAAAACGTCAATTTCAGCTATGTTCCTGAAAAACAGGTGCTAAAAAATATCAACCTGTACGCCAAACCCGGACAAAAAATCGCGTTTGTGGGCTCAACCGGCGCCGGTAAAACCACCATTACCAATTTGATAAATCGTTTTTACGATATTCAGGACGGCTCCATCACCTACGACGGTATAGACATCAAACGCATTAAAAAGAATGACTTAAGAAGAAGTCTGGCCATCGTACTTCAGGACACGCATATGTTCACCGGAACGGTTATGGACAATATCCGTTACGGCAGACTGGACGCAACGGACGAAGAATGCATAGAGGCGGCAAAACTGGCCTCTGCCCATTCCTTCATCAGACGTCTGCCTGACGGTTATAACACAAAAATAACCGGAGACGGCGGAAATCTATCCCAAGGTCAGCGTCAGCTTCTGGCCATTGCCCGCGCCGCTGTTGCGGACCCTCCGGTCATGATTCTGGATGAGGCTACGTCCTCCATTGATACCAGAACGGAAATGCATATAGAACACGGTATGGACAGACTTATGATAGGCAGGACCGTATTTGTCATTGCCCACAGACTGTCCACCGTAAGAAATTCAAACGCCATTATGGTACTTGAAAACGGCGAGATCATTGAACGCGGAGACCACGATGATCTAATCGCGCAAAAGGGCCGATATTACGAGCTCTGCACCGGAAAAGCAATGCTCAGTTAAAAATATTTAGTAAAATATATTGTGTCCGGCGCCGATGTCTGCTTTATACGACCCACAACCCCTTGTGGTCCATGCATTTTACCGTATTTATATACTAAATTATTTTAAAAAAAGCCTTTACAAACCCTGTCTTTAGTGTTATAATCTAACCATAATATTGTGTAATTTTATATTTCAATAAATTATTAGGGGTGTATGATTATGAAAAAACTTTTATCAGTTGTTCTCGCTGCGATAATGACAGTTACCGCTTTTGCCGTTTCTGTTGTTCCCGCAATGGCGGCAGACACAGTTAACAGTCCTACAGCGACAACAGCTGTTGACAAAGAGCCTACGCTTATGGTAAACGGCGTTGTTACCGTAACCGACATTACTTATTCCGTAAGCGGCACAAGCGTTCAGTCCGTTACTTTCAGATATGTAGGCGAAGGTACGCTTACAGGATGGGAGCACAATCTTGCTGAATTAGGACTTGTTGCGCCGGATGACTATACCATTGTTTATAATGATGATGGCTCTATGACTATCAACTTTATCAGCGAAGCAGCCAATGAAGACTGGGATAACGGTGAAGTAGTCGTAAATGCGCTTGTTGATTTCGGCGACGGCACAACAGCAGTTTCCGTTGACACAACAAAGGCTAACGATTCCTCAAAGGCTCCTGCGACCGGTATGTCAGCATCCGTAGTAGCAGGAAGTGTTGCTGTTGCTTGCGCAGGCATCGCAGTTCTTGCAGCAACCAAAAAGAAAGCTGCAAAATAATTATCCATAACTGAAAGAACCTGTTTGCCGTTTGGTGAACAGGTCTTTTTAGTCTAAGTACAAATTTTCAGGTTAATCTATGCACAAATTTCCAGGGTGATAAGATTTGAACGAAGAAAAGGATTTTAACGAACAGAACAAAAAAAGCAACAATCAAAAGAAAACAGCAAAGCTTATACTTATTTTTATTGTGGTATTCGTTGTTGTTTTTTGCGGAATTTATTTCGGCATACAGATCTATAATAACAGGATAAACGAGCCCGCACAAACGTCTGTTTCAGATACATCGCAAACAACCACCTCTCCTGAAGGTCTTGTGGACAATCCCATAGATTTTTCCTCCCTTCAGGCGAAAAACGAAGAAATCTATGCCTGGATCACGGTAGATGACACAAATGTAGATTATCCCATTGTACAGAACGCGACCAATGATGAATTTTATCTTAAGCACAGCGCGGAGGATAAAAGCTGGTCGGCAAGCGGCGCGATATATACGGAACTGGTAAACAGCAAATCCTTTACCGATCCAATAACTCTGATTTACGGGCACAACGGCTATGGCGATACAATGTTTACCACGCTTCACAGATTTGAAAATGAAGAATTTTTCAATTCCCACCCTTACTTCTACATTTACACGCCGGACCGGAGACTGACTTATCAGATTGTGTCCGCATTCAAGTATGACGACAGACACATTATGAATTCCTTTAATTTCGCGGATACCGCGGTCCTTGAGGAATTTCAAAACTATATCCAGAATCCTGATTCCGCTTCAAAGAATGTAAGAGAAGATTTGGATACAGAAATAACAGCGGACAGCAAAATCGTAATTCTTTCAACCTGCATTACCAATCAGGAAAGCAGCAGATATTTAGTATGCGGAGTATTGACTAAAGATGAAAAGACCAATTGACCCTAATTTAGAAAATTTCGATAGTGATGAATTCCCGATTGATATGGATGAAACCACGTCAAGCGAAAGCGGCTTTCGTACGGAAGATTCAAATCTGACCGCAGATCCTGCCGGCGATAATTTGACCGCTTATCCAAAAAATGAAAACAAAATGCGTTCCACTGATGACTTTAAAATGCGTGAAAAGCATTATCACCGAAGCAGTTCTCGTCATCACCATCATCATTCCGGTTCTCATTCATCCCATTCCGGAAAAAGCAAGAGCAAAAAGAAGCTCCCTACCGCGGCGAAAATCGCAATCGCTTTTTTGGCTATCCTTTTGATACTGATTATTGCTGTTGTGGGCACTGTGCTTTTCCTGGAATATAAAGGTAAAAGTGATCTTACCAACGTAACGACCCAGACGGACTACGAGGAAAAAATATCTTATAACGGTCACGATTACGTATATAATGACGACATTGTTTCCATCGCCTTTATTGGCGTGGACAAACGTGACCTCGATACGGATGGCGCCACTGCCGGAACTGCCGGTCAGGCTGACGCCAATATCGTTGTGGCTGTGGACACCTCCTCCGGAGAAGTTACGGCGATTGCCGTACCTCGTGACACAATGGTTGAGGTAGACCTTTATTCAGAAAACAATATTTTCCTGAGAAATGAAACGATGCAGCTTTGCTTGAGCTACGCTTACGGAAACGGAACGGACACATCTGCCACAAATGTGACGACCTCTTTAAGCCGTATTCTGTATAGTGTTCCGATCAACAAATATTTCGCGCTGGATTTGAACGGCATTGCCCCCATTAACGACGCTATCGGCGGCGTAACTGTGGAGTCACTGTATGATTTTGACGATTTGGGAATCAAAAAGGGCGACACCGTACATTTGGTAGGCGATTTAACGGAGGCATATGTCAGAACAAGAGATATGGACACAATAGACGCATCTCTTAACAGAACGGCAAGACAGGTGCAGTATATCAGAGCCTTCGCGGCACAGCTTGCTCCGGCGGTTATAAACGATTTCAGCATTGTAAGTGAGCTCTATAACACCGCATCGGAATACAGTACTACAAATATTTCTCTTTCAGACGCAACGTATTTGGCTTCTCTTTTGATATCCAGAAACATAACGGATTTTGAAACCATAACCCTTGAGGGAGAAATGCAGGCAAGCACCAATACAGAATATGCAGACGTGGTCTACGCTGAGTTTTATCCGGACGAGGATAAGCTGATGCAGACCGTGCTTGACACTTTTTATACACAGATCGACTAAAATTAATTTATTTATGGGAGTTTTATTATGAACGCAGAAACAAAAAAAATGCTTTCCTCCTATGCTGTAAAAATCAGAATGGGAATTATTGAAAGCACCTATGGCGCGAAAGCCGGTCATCCGGGCGGCAGTCTTTCCTCCGCGGATCTTTTCGCCTATCTGTATTTTAAGGAAATGAATGTGGATCCCGCAAACCCTAAATCACCCGACCGGGACAGATTTGTTCTTTCAAAGGGTCACTGCGCGCCGGGTCTTTACAGCGCCCTGGCATACAAGGGCTATTTTCCGGTTGAGGATCTGCCCACCCTGCGCCACATAGATTCCTATCTCCAGGGTCACCCCAATATGAATACCGTACCGGGTATTGATATGTCCACCGGCTCGCTGGGTCAGGGAATCAGCGCTGCGGCAGGTATGGCAAAAGGCGCGAAATACATAGGAAATGATAAAATCAGAGTGTACACTCTGCTGGGCGACGGTGAGATCGAAGAAGGTCAGGTCTGGGAGGCGCTGATGTTCGCCAACCAGTACAAACTTGACAATTTCTGCGTTATTATCGACTGCAACGGTCTTCAGATCGACGGCGCCTGTGATGAGGTCATGAGCGCCGAGCCCGTCGACGAAAAGCTCCGGGCTTTCGGATTCGAGGTCATAACGATAGACGGCAATGATTTTGACGAGCTTGAAAAGGCCTTTGACGCTTTTCATAAATGTGACAAACCCTTTGCCATTATAATGAAAACAGTTAAGGGAAAAGGTGTTTCCTATATGGAAAACCAGGTTGACTGGCACGGTAAAGCACCGAATGAAGAGCAATATAAAACAGCAATGGCTGAATTGAGAGCCAGGCTTGCTGAGATCGAGGAGGTGTAATTATGGCGGACATCAAGAAAATTGCCACCCGTGAAAGTTACGGCAACGCGCTGAAAGAGCTTGCTGAGCAGGGCGCAGACAATTTAGTTGTCCTTGACGCCGATCTGTCAGCCGCTACAAAAACAGGCATATTTAAAAAAGCATATCCCGACCGCCATATCAACTGCGGTATCGCGGAGGCGAATATGATTTGTGTTGCGGCAGGATTAAGCACAATGGGACTTGTTCCGTTTGCTTCCAGCTTCGCTATGTTTGCCGCCGGCAGAGCCTTTGAGCAGGTCAGAAATACCGTAGGCTATCCCCACCTCAATGTTAAAATCGGCGCGACGCATGCCGGTATTTCCGTCGGAGAGGACGGCGCTTCCCACCAGTGCTGCGAGGATTTCGCCCTTATGCGTTCCATTCCGGGTATGGTGGTTATCTGCCCTGCTGACGATGTGGAGGCAAAACAGGCGGTCAAAGCCGCGTATCATTACGAGGGTCCCGTATATCTCAGGTTCGGAAGACTGGCTGTTCCCGTTTTTCATAATGACAGCTACAAATTTGAAATCGGCAAGGGCGAGCTTGTGCGCGAAGGCACTGATGTAACGATTATCGCAAACGGTCTTATGGTTGCAGAAGCGATAGAAGCAGGAAATGTTCTTTCCCAAAAGGGCATCAGCGCCGAAATTATAAATATGGCGACGATCAAGCCCCTGGACGAGGAGCTTGTCATCACGTCCGCAAAGAAAACCGGAAAAGTCATCACGGTTGAAGAACATAATATCATCGGCGGTCTGGGCGAGGCAGTATGCTCCGTACTCAGTGAGAAATGCCCCACACCTGTTAAACGAATCGGCGTTAACGATGAATTCGGTCACAGCGGTCCTGCTCTTGACCTGCTTAAACAGTTCGGTCTCAGCGCTGAAAACATTGCGGAGACTGCCGAAAAGTTTGTAAAAGAATAATGCAGTAAAAGCCCCTGTCAAACGGGGCTTTTTGCTTGAAAGAGGATAAATTTGGAATTTTATGAGCTGATAGAGGAAATCGTGTCTGCGATTCCGGACGGATATGAAAATGTTCGCCGTGTCGCTGAAGTGCTTTTGCCGTGGATACTGGGTATCTGTACAGCCGCCACCTGTTTTTTCGGTCATGCGGTACATAAAATATGGAATGCATTTCTGTTTTTCTGGATAGGCTTTTTTGTACCTATGCTTATTATTCAGGGGCTTTTCGCCCCAGTGGGCGCGGTTTTCTGGATTTGCGCGGCATTAAGCGCAGCCTTCGGCGCCGCCTGCGCTTATTTTTCAAAAAAGATTTATAAAGTATATCTTTTTATATCCACACTGATCATGGTATTTATCGCTGTGCCCGCATATCTTTCGTTTTTAGGTGAAGCAGGCAGTGTGCTTGCCGGTCTTGTACTTGCGGTTGCTGCGGCGATTTTAAGTATAAAGTACAAATATCTGACGGTTATTGTCACGACTGCTTTTTCAGGCTCATTTATGTTTTTCAACATAATAGAACGACAAACCGGACAGTCCCATGTACTCATAACCATTTTCGCGGTAATATTCGCTCTGCTGGGGCTGGCAGTACAGTGCTATGTGGAAAGAGAAGAATTGAAGGAGACTTACGAGCATTTAAAAGAGCGGAAAAAACAGATAAAATCGGTGCCGGGCAAATGGAAGGAAAAAACCACATCCGACAAAAAGGATTCCGACATAGAATAACAATCCAAAAAAACGGTACGATTTTTGTTTACACGGCAAAACCGGCGTGGTATAATATTAAATCACAGGCTTAGATGATTTAAACCAATCCTGCGCGCAGAGGAGAATTTATGAACAAGGATATTGAAAAAATACTGGTTACGGAAGAAGAGCTGGCTCAGGTCACAAAAAAGCTGGGCGAACAGATCACCCGTGATTATACCGGAAAGAAACTGCTTATCGTTGGGGTATTAAAGGGCTCCATATACTTTTTGACCGACCTGTCCAGGCATATCGACCTGCCCTGCCACATTGATTTTGTCCAGGCATCCAGCTACGGCAGCGGCACGGTCTCCAGCGGGGAGATAGAGATCATAAAAGATATCAGCGAGGATCTGTCCGGATTTGATGTTCTTCTTGTGGAGGACATACTGGACACCGGAAGGACGCTGAAACATATCCACGATATGCTGTCAAAGCGGAATCCGGAATCCATAGCCGTTGTTACACTGCTGGACAAACCCTCCAGGAGAGAGGTGGATATCTATGCCGACTATATCGGTATAGATGTACCCAACGCTTTCGTCGTCGGATACGGACTGGATTATGACCAGTATTACCGGAATCTCCCGTACATAGGCATTCTGAAAGAGGAAATCTATAAAGCGGATTGACTTATTGACGAACGTAATATATACTTAAAGTGACAATAGAACAAACGGTTTACGCAGAACTGTCTGCGTAATGAAAAGGGAACTGAGTGTGAATCTCAGGCAACCGCCATTACCGTATCTGATGAGGGAGTACCCGTACAAATACATATGCCATTGGGAAACTGAGAAGGCGTATTTGTATGTATATCTTAAAAGATATACTGATCACCAGCCGGGAGACCTGCCGTTTGACGTGATATATTTCACTAAAAAATTCAGCTTTTGGGCAAGTGGGAAAGCAATGGATTTATAAAAGTCCTTAAAGGCGTGTCATATTTTCTGCGCTGTATAGCCCCTGCCCGAAAACAGGGGCTTTTTTTATGAAAAAATGTACAGCAATATTTTTATGTTTTATTTTACTCGCCGTGATGTTCGGCTGTTCAGCCGGAAAGACGGATGATACAGGTCTTACCGGAAGCGGCGCTGAAATATCCGCTTCTTCCTCAAGTGAAAAAAACGAAGACGCTCAGGAAAAGGAAACGGATAACCAACCTCTGACAACCGCGCAGAAAAGTGAGAGCAATACGGCTGACAAAAATACGGATAAGGACAACGGCGATACATCGCAAACAAACAGCAACTCAAACGAAACAAAGGAATCCGAAAGCACGGCTGATTCCAATAAAAAAACAAATAAAACCACCACGAAAAAATCCGCCGGACAAAAGAGCGCCACGACGTCTACAACCTCTTCCACCATTACCTGCACGGTAACGGTGGAATGTAAAAGCATTCTTGACAATATGGACAAACTGAAAGCCGGTCATGACGAATATGTTCCCGCAAACGGATATATAATAAACACCTGCTCCGTAACCGTGAAAAACGGCAGTTCGGTATATGACGCAGTGAAAAAAGCCTGTGACAGTCACAACATTTATCTCAACGCGGTAAACAGCAGTTACGGCACATACGTGGCAGGGTTCAATAATATAGACGAAAAAGACTGCGGCAGTCAGAGCGGATGGCTTTACAGCGTAAACGGTGTATCTCCGTCCAAAAGCTGCGGAAAATATATCCTTTCAAACGGTGACAGCGTTGTATTTACTTACACATGCACATAGAAAATAAAACGGCAGAACAGATACTGACTGCCACCAGGAGGAAAAATTATGAAAAAAGTTCTATCTGTATTCATTGCGGTATGCGTAATGCTGATGACGAGCGTTACGGCATTTGCCGCCGAGGCGCCGACTTTGGAAAAAGTTGAAGAGCAGATCAACGGCGCTGTAAAATATCTCACCGACGGTGTGGCCAGCTACGGTGTTGACGACGCGCTGGATTTTTATATCATTTCTGAAAACATGGAAGATGTTGATAAGTACGCCGACGGATTTTTAAACGACGTTAAGGCGAACCTTGACGCCAACGGCGGAAAAATCGTTTCATCCTACGGCGAAAACCTTGCCACCTACGGCGCGGTCATCTCTATTCTGATTGACCTGGGAGAAGATCCGGCGGATTTCAACGGCTATAACATTGAAACCGCGTTTCTTGCAATGGATCCAACTGTCGAGCCTGCAAGCCCCAGCTATTACCGCGCTATTGTACAGGGCGCCTTTTACTGCGAAGCCGACGAATCAATAGAATTTATTGAGAAGGTCTGCGACACCTATGTGGAAAAATATTACACAATGGGACAGGGCGTAGATTATTACGGCTATTCCTGTGACAACACCGCCTATTTTATTGAGACGTTGTCCTTTGCTTATTTAGTATCTGATAAATATGACAGTGTACTTGAGGACGCAATCCAGGTGCTAGATACCTATAAGGCAGACGGCGGATACTGCTTTAATCCGCAATATGGAACCCAGCCTAACGCTAATTCTACCGCTCTTGCCCTTATGGCGCACAGCGCATATATCAGCGAGGATATGGAAGATCTTGACGAATACTTTGATCTGGTAAACGGAATTTACGCAAATCTCTGTACCTTTGAAGGCTCAGGCGCCGGCATATTCACCTATGACGATCAGGACAACAAGTCGGCAACTCACGACGCATTGATGGCTCTGTCTTATTACTATATTGACGTGTTGATGCAGCAGGATTTTGAGGATGAAGACCCCACTAAAGAGAATACAACCGCAGCCGAAGAAAACAATGAAACAACCACAACAACCGCTTCGGCTGAAACAACCGCAACAGCTAAAACAAGCACATCTAAAAAATCACCCAGCACAGGCTCGGAAACGATGGCCGTTTCAGCATCGATAGCTCTGCTGTCCGCTGCCGGCGTATTCGCTGTTCTTAAGAGAAAAGTAAAATAAAGTATAATTCCAACAGCAATTTTTAAAGGATATCCGCATGGATATCCTTTTTTTATTCTTTCGCTTTCTTTGCGATCTTTTCTATTTTTTTGTCTTCCATAATATTAGTCAGCCCTTCCCAGGCAAGCTGCCGGCGTTCAAACCACAGGACACTCAGTTTGTTCCTGGGGAATTTCGGGTTTGCCATATCCGGTAGGGCATATCCTATGCCGTTTTTATCAAGGAAGCTGTAATAGTAATCCAGCTTTTTGGAAAAACTCTTCCATCCGCAGGTTCCGTGCCATCCGGTCTCACTGATACAGCCTATGCGGGGAAAGCTCATACGGTCCGCCTTTTTCATATTCGGCACGTACTCTGTCCATAGCGTGCCTTCCACTCCCAGACAGTTTCCGCTGTACACCTTGTGCTCTGCCGAATCCTTAAGGCTGATATAGCCATAGGGCAAATCAATATAATAGGCATCGGTGGAGGTGTCGATAAACGGTCTGTCACCCGTTTCCATTTCTCCGCATTTTGTGAATCCCAAATCCGTATCAATAGCCGAAGCATCCTCCAGCTCCCAGCTCCACATAAACGCCTGCCTGCCATGTGCTTTGCAGTAATCCTTCACCTGATTCATAAACCAGAACTGCAGCGCGTCGCTGTCCTTCAGTCCCAGCTCCCTGCGTTTTGCCTGACAATGAGGACAAAGATCCCATCTGTGTTTGGGGACCTCGTCGCCGCCGATATGAATATACTCGTCTGGGAACATTTCAAAAAACGCATCCAGCACATCGTACACAAATTTCATTGTGCTTTCCTTACCCACGCACAAAACATCATGCTTGACGCCCCAGTGGTCCGCCACCGGCAAATCACGCGGGAAGCAGGTCAGCTCATGATAGCACGCAATGGCGGCGCGGGAATGTCCGGGAATATCAAACTCCGGCATAACCTTTATGCAAAAAGCATGGGCATACTCCACAATTTCCTTTATATCCTTTTTGGTATAAAAACCTCCGTGCGGCGTGTGATTGAAATTCGTCTTTTTCCGCATGGAACCGACCTGGGTTAAAAGCGGATATTTATCTATCTCCACGCGCCAGCCCTGATCTTCTGTCAGATGCAAATGCAGGAGGTTCAGCTTATGGAGCGCCATTCTGTCAATTATTTTTTTCACGTCAGAAACCGGAAAAAAGTATCTTCCGCTGTCCAGCATGAACCCGCGTATTTTATACTCCGGTCCGTCCTCGATCTCAACCTGCGGCAGACAACCTTCACACTGAAAAATCATCTGTTTTAACGTCTGGAGGGCGTAAAGCTGTCCGGGCGCGCCGCTGGCTTTGATCACGATTTTTTCATTTGTTTCAAGCACATATTCCTCTTCCCCGAGGCTATTGTCCGTTACGAAAATTATATTCGGTTCACCGCCGGGCATATGACAAAAATCGAGAAAGTCTTCCTGTGCCTGCGGACTCAACTGATTTTCGCCCAACGCGATATGGTTTAAAGGAATCTTTTTCCTGCTTTTATAATCTATTTTTCGCGGCTGCGGTATTAGTTTTAACATAATCTTACCCCCTCCGTTAAATTTATCACATCAAAATTACGGTGTCAAGGTTGCAATACTTCTTGTACTGTGTTACTATCAGTATATAAAACAAGTGAGGTGGAATAATGAAATACTGTTTTAATTTTGTTTACAAGGTCAATTCCGAAGTAAAACGCACATCAAAACCTGACAACGATGATTTTACGGTTGAAATGAACAACGAAAACCAAGTTGTTACATTAACGGTAAAACCAAAAACCAAAGTTGAATTTCTTAAGTTTGAAATGAAAATGCCCTTCAAATATAACAGCGCTCAGCGTATTTTCACCAATGGATACCAGAGCTGGACGGTCTCAAAGGAGTATCATCCAAACAGTAAAATGGATGAATTTAACCCGAGAATCCTCGGTATGGAAAAAAAGAAGTTCAATCCCCTGGGAATCTGGGGCGCCGGCGATCTGACCTTTCATAAATATCCGGAAAAACCCGGTGTTTTTTACGGCTATTCCTACGGCTATATAAGAACCGGCAAGGAACTCTTCTTTCTCGGTTCCTTAAGCGAAAGGTGCGGATATACCATTATCACCTTTGACTGCACCGCTGACTGCATCAGCATTGAAAAGGATTTTGAAGGCATGGTGTTTAACGATGATAAAACCGCGCTTTCCCTGGCTGTGCTCAAGGGAGAATACAACGCCGTTTTTGACAAATATTTCAAGCTGATGAATATTTCCGAGCCCCGGGTAAAAAGGCAGTGCGGCTATACCACCTGGTATAACTATTATTCAAATGTTACCGAAGACATTGTTGCCCGCGATCTGGAGGCAATCTCAAACCTCGATACAAAAATCGACATCTTTCAGATTGACGACGGCTTCCAGCGCACGGTGGGCGACTGGCTTGAAACGGATAAAAAGAAATTCCCCAGCGGTATGAAAGCGGTAGCCGACAGTATCCACGAGCATGGAATGCTGGCGGGTCTGTGGCTTGCGCCGTTTGCCGTCACGCCGAAATCACATATTTATAAAAAGCACAAGGACTGGCTCGTCCGTGACAAAAACGGCAAAACACATTACGCATCCCACAACTGGGGCGGCTTTTACGCCCTCGACATTTATAATGACGAGGTCAGGGCATATATAAGAAAGGTCTTTGATACCGTTTTGAACACATGGGGATATGATATGGTAAAGCTTGATTTTCTCTATGCCTGCTCCATTATACCCATCCATAACAAAAGCCGCGGAAAAATCATGTGCGACGCCATGGATTTCCTGCGTGAATGCTGCGGCGACAAAATCATTCTCGGCTGCGGTGTTCCCCTGGCGCCCGCCTTCGGCAAGGTGGATTTCTGCCGTATAGGCGCCGACATGGGTTTGAACTGGAAAAACACCGCAATTTCCCGGGAGGATGTTTCCGTCCAGCACACCCTGATGAACACGATCTTCCGCAGGCATCTGGACGGCAGAGCATTTTTAAACGATCCGGATGTATTCCTGCTGCGTGACAATAATATCAATATACCTCTCAGTCAGAGAAAAATAATCGCTAAGGTAAACAGCCTGTGCGGTAATCTTCTTTTTGTCTCAGATGACGTATCCATATACACCGATGAACAGAAAAGAATTTTCATTGATATGGTCACAACGCCAAAAGCGGATATTACCAACGCAGAATTTATAAACAAGGATGTTATTAAAATTGACTATTGCCTAAACAACCAAAACAGCAGTTTTACATTCAATTTGTCAACCGGAGAAATACTTTGATACAGCTTTCATGATGTTGTAAACCGCCGCTGTCTGTGATATAATAACCTCACGAAATAATAACCAAATCAAAGATTTGGATTATTTCGGAGAACATTGGCGTTCGCAAGGCTTTACCTTGCTCGGCTAAATAACCTCACGAAATAATAACCAAATCAAAGATTTGGATTATTTCGGAGAACATTGGCGTTCGCAAGGCTTTACCTTGCTCGGCTAAATAACCTTACGAAATAATAACACAGGTAAGAATTATGACGGATCCTTTTTCAAGAACAGAGCTGCTGCTGGGCAGCGCGGCAATGAACAAGCTGAAAAACAGCAGGATAGCCGTATTCGGCCTGGGCGGAGTTGGCGGTTATACTGCCGAAGCCCTGGCGAGGACCGGCATCGGTACGCTCGATTTGATTGACAACGATACCGTTTCCATATCCAATATCAACAGGCAGATCATTGCCCTTCACAGTACCATCGGCATGAAAAAAACGGAGGCGATGAAAAAACGCCTGCTTGATATCCATCCGCAGGTAACGCTTAATATTTACGATGTTTTTTACTCTGCTGAAACGTCGCCGCTTTTTGATTTTACGGAATATGATTATATCGTGGACGCCATTGATACCGTGTCCGGTAAAATTGAACTGGCTGTTCAGGCAGACAAGGCAGGGGTACCGCTCATCAGCTCCATGGGCGCCGGAAACAAGCTGGACCCCACACGATTTGAAGTAGCGGATATATACAAGACCTCCGTCTGTCCGCTGGCAAAGGTTATGCGCCGGGAACTGAAAAAAAGAGGCATAAAAAAGCTTAAAGTCGTTTACTCAAAAGAGGAACCGGTAAAGCCGGCTTTTGAAATTAACGACGGTGCGGAAAATATGAAACGCGTTCCCGCAAGTATCGCCTTCGTACCCTCCACAGTGGGACTCATCCTTGCGGGAGAAGTAATCAAAGACTTAGTTAAATAAGGAAGGATAAGGAGATAAATTATGAAAAGAATTTTAACCTACGGAACATTTGACCTTTTGCACTATGGGCATATTCGTCTTTTACAGAGAGCAAAAGCCCTGGGCGACTATCTGGTGGTGGCGCTTTCAACCGATGAATTCAACGCCAGTAAAGGGAAAAAAGCGTATCACACCTATGAAACACGCAAGAAAATGCTTGAGGCAATAAGATACGTGGACCTTGTCATTCCGGAAAACTGCTGGGAACAAAAGCTGGACGATGTAAGAGAATACCATATTGACACCGTTGTCATGGGCGGCGACTGGAAGGGCAGCGACAAATTTGACTATCTTAAGGATTACTGCGAGCTTGTTTTCCTTGACCGTACGCCCGGTGTTTCTACCACGATGATAAAAAAGGATTTGGGTCTTAAGGACGCTGTGGGCGGCGTTGATCAGCTTCCGGATGAGGCCGGTGAAAAGGACTAAATAAAAAAGCAGCTGTGAAAAATCACGGCTGCATTTTTATATATAAATTCAAATACAATTTATTATTCAAGATACAATACCACTTCATGCTGATCCAAGCTTTTTTTAACGTCAATAATGCGCTGGTTAGACGAGCCTCTGAAAACAAGGGAGATATCCTTCTTCTCCTCCACAAAGCGCCCGTCAACAAGCACGTCCATAAGCTCCAGCATCCTGCGGCTTATATCCGTATAGGCTCTTGATTCTTTCTTCCCGGTAATTTCCTCAAAGGTAAAGCCGGAATAACACCATATGGTTTTATCGGGGAATCGCTCTCTGAATGAAAGTAAAAACGGCAAAAGTTCCTTCTGATTCTCCGGCTCAAAGGGCTCCCCGCCCAAAAGGGAAAGACCGTTTATCCACTTCGGAGCACAGGAATCGAAAATATCTTCAGCCGTTTTTTCGGTAAAAGGCTCCCCGAAATTGAAATCCCATGTGTCCTGATTAAAACAATTTTTACAGTGATGTCTGCAGCCTGAAACGAAAAGGGATGTTCTTACGCCCTCGCCGTTGGCTATATCATTTTTTTTGATTTCTCCGTAATTCATATATTTTTTACCTGAAAAATTCATCCTTATGTATAACAATAGGCTGTCAAATATGACAGCCTATTCTGTTATAACTTATAAGTGTAAAACTCTTTCTTTTATCTCCTGCGTTCTGCCCTGGTTCCAGAACTGTGTGCCGATATATCCGCAGGTCCTTCTGGCAACATTCATCTTACTCTGGTCCTCGTTGCCGCATTTCGGGCATCTCCAGATAAGTTTTCCGTCCTCATTTTCAACGATCTGGATCTCTCCGTCATATCCGCAGCACTGGCAGTAATCCGATTTTGTATTCAGCTCCGCGTACATAATATTGTCATAAATATAACGCATGACCTGTAAAACAGCGGGAATATTATTCTGCATATTCGGTACTTCAACATAGGAGATGGCTCCGCCCGGGGACAGCGCCTGAAATTCAGACTCGAACTTCAGTTTTGTAAACGCGTCGATCTCTTCAGTTACGTGAACGTGATAAGAGTTGGTGATATAATTCTTATCCGTTACACCGGGAATAATACCAAAACGCTTCTGCAAACATTTCGCAAATTTATATGTGGTGGATTCAAGAGGTGTGCCGTAAATACTGTAATCAATATTCTCCTCTGCTTTCCATTTCGCGCAGGCATCATTCATATACTGCATAACTTTCAGGGCGAAGGGTTTACCGGCTTCATCGGTATGCGATTTGCCCGTCATATATTTTGTACATTCATAAAGTCCGGCATAACCGAGAGAAATGGTTGAATAGCCATTAAAGAGCAGCTTATCAATTTTTTCACCCTTTTTAAGCCTTGCAAGCGCGCCGTGCTGCCACAGGATCGGCGCCGCGTCGCTCAATGTGCCCATAAGTCTGTTGTGACGGCACTGCAACGCTCTGTGACAAAGATCAAGACGCTCGTCAAATATTTTCCAGAATTTTGTCATATCACCGCCTGATGAGCAGGCAATATCAACAAGATTCAGCGTAACGACACCCTGGTTGAATCTGCCGTAATACTTGTGCTTGCCCTCCTGATAATTCTTGGCGTTGGCAATATTACCGATTCCGTTATCGGTAAATCTGTCAGGCGTCAGGAAGCTGCGGCATCCCATACAGGTATAAACGTCGCCTTTAAGCTCCTTCATAACCTTTTCACTGATATAGTCCGGCACCATCCTTTTGGCGGTGCATTTTGCCGCAAGCTCCGTCAGATAGAAATACGGTGAATCGTCTTCAATATTGTCTTCCTCAAGCACATAAATCAGCTTGGGAAATGCGGGAGTGATCCATACGCCGTCCTCATTTTTCACGCCCTGGATTCTCTGCTTAAGGGTTTCCTCAATAATAAGAGCAAGGTCCTTCTTTTCCTGCTCGTTCTTCGCCTCGTTAAGATACATAAACACCGTAACAAACGGCGCCTGTCCGTTTGTCGTAAGCAGGGTAACGACCTGATACTGAATCGTCTGCACACCCTTGCGTACCTCGTCACGCAGTCTTTTTTCGGTAAGCTGTGAAATCTGGTCTTCATTCATTTCAAAACCGAACTGCTTAGCTTCTTCCACAACCTCTTTGTGAAGCTTTTCCCTGCTGATTTGCACAAAGGG
Source organism: Eubacterium sp. (assembly GCA_017886765.1). Classification (GTDB taxonomy): domain Bacteria; phylum Bacillota; class Clostridia; order Oscillospirales; family Acutalibacteraceae; genus Eubacterium_R. Next base: position 50,366 of record JAGHJI010000062.1, on the reverse strand, counting down.
AGCCAGATGGGTAAGGGAAATAGACTGACCGCCGTACTGACTGGAAGCGACCTGCGCGATGATCTGGGTAGCGATATTGCAGGCGGTTGAAAAGCTGTGGGGCTTTTCGATCATTGTTTCGGAAATAACCGTACCGTTCTGGAGCATATCCTCGAGATTTACAAGGTCGCAGTTATGCATATGCTGGGCAAAATAATCCGCGTCGTGGAAGTGGATGATGCCCTCCTCATGCGCGTCAACGATATCCTGAGGCAAAAGGATCCTTTTGGTAATATCCTTTGAGACCTCTCCCGCCATATAATCTCTCTGTACGGAATTTACCGTGGGATTTTTATTTGAGTTTTCCTGCTTGACCTCTTCGTTATTACATTCAATAAGGGAAAGTATCTGATTGTCTGTCGTATTCGCCTTTCTGATAAGAGAACGGTTGTAACGGTATTTTACATACAATCTGGCAACGTCAAACGCACCCTGCGCCATGATCTGATTTTCAACAATATCCTGTATCTCCTCAACGGACAAAGCGCGGTTCGCTTTTGATGTTTTAAACTCAACGTATTCTGCAATTTCGTTTATCTGGCTGTTTGACAGTTCTTCCTTTTTACAAGCGGCATTGGCTTTTGATACGGCAACAATAATCTTATTTATATCAAAATCAACTTCAGAGCCGTTGCGCTTGATGATTTTCATATTTACCCCTCCAATTTATTACAAAAAAGTTACAAACCGTTAATTCGTTTAGACTAATCATACCAAATATTTAGTTGCCTGTCAATAGCAAAATAGAAAAATTGCACAAGATATTGTATTTTTCTTTTTTTCACGCCCCAAAATTGCGTATATGTAGGATAACGAACGACTGTCTATTATCTTTTGTTTTTGTGTAACATTTTTTTATAAAAAGTAACAAAACAATATATTACAAACATGAAAAAGGACAGTATCTCTACTGTCCTTTACGTTTATTTTACCATACTTTCCTTTACTAACGCGAACATCTCTCTGAACAGAAATGTGGGCAGTAAGGTCCATTTCGTTTTTGAGGAAACGGCGCTTACGTTCAAGCCATAGCGCCGGCAGATTAGCTTTGCCCTTTTTTGATGGTATTCTGAGGTTGCTATTGCCGCCTCGTTTCCCAGCCCGAGCCGGGCCATGATCTCTGCTGAAAAACGGATATTTTCATCGGTAGAGGTGGACCGGTCCTCCAAAATGAGTCTGTCCTTTAATATGCCCCTGTCATAAAGAAGCTGTTGCATACACGCGGCCTCCGATAGATTTTCATCCCTGCCCTGTCCGCCGCTGAGAATCGCTACCGAGCCCGGATTCCTTAAAAGAAAGGTGTAGGCGGCGTCCACTCTTTTAACAAGCGCGCGGCTGGGAACATCGCCTCTTACCCGGCATCCAAGAACGATAATCACCTGCTGGTCTTTGACGTCCGTTCTGCCTGACTGATATATTTCCCTCATTTTTACCGCTATTAAAACCAGAATGCAAAAGGCAATCACAGCACATAGTATCTGATTTAAGCTGTCAAGCTTATGAATGAAAAGACCAAACACAGCATACAGAACGCCGAGAGCCATGCCCGCTATATTTCCGAAATTAAGAACTCTGTCGAAAACGGCGACGGCGAAAGAACTGAAAACAAGTATACCGATAACAATAAAAACAATCTGCATTATTTTTTTGGAACGATCCTGTCCTTGCCGCCCATATACATCTGCAGCGCCTTTGGAATCAGCACAGAACCGTCTGCCTGCAAATTGTTTTCAAGAAAAGCAATAAGCATCCTCGGCGGAGCCACAACCGTATTATTGAGAGTATGTGCAAGATAATTTCCGTTTTCCCCCTTAACTCTGATTTTAAGGCGTCTTGCCTGGGCGTCGGTAAGATTTGAGCAGGAGCCCACCTCAAAATACTTTTTCTGTCTGGGTGACCACGCCTCCACGTCAACGGATTTGACCTTTAAATCAGCAAGGTCTCCGGAACAGCACTCCAGCGTTCTTACCGGAATGTCAAGAGAACGGAAAAGGTCAACGGTGTTCTGCCAAAGCTTGTCAAACCACATTCTTGACTCGTCCGGCTTGCAAACCACGACCATTTCCTGTTTTTCAAACTGATGAATACGGTAAACACCGCGCTCCTCAATACCGTGCGCGCCCTTTTCTTTTCTGAAACAGGGGGAATAGGAGGTCAGGGTCTTTGGCAGCTCTGCCTCGGGCGTTATTGTATCAATGAATTTTCCTATCATGGAATGCTCGGATGTACCAATCAGATAAAGGTCCTCTCCCTCAATCTTATACATCATCGCATCCATTTCCTCAAAGCTCATGACGCCGGTAACGACATTTGACCTTATCATAAACGGCGGAACCACGTAAGTGAATCCTCTGTCAATCATAAAATCCCTGGCGTAGCTGATTACCGCGCTGTGCAGTCTGGCAATATCACCCATCAGATAATAGAAACCGTTTCCCGCAACCTTTCCGGCTGATTCCAGATCAATCCCGTCAAAACTCTCCATAATATCCGTATGGTACGGAATTTCATAATCCGGAACAACGGGCTCACCGTATCTCTGTACCTCTACATTTTCGCTGTCATCCTTGCCGATGGGCACGGAGTCGTCGATGATGTTTGGGATAGACATCATGATGGCGGTGACCTTTTCATTAAGCTCCTTTTCCTTGGCTGCAAGCGTATCCAGTTCTTTCGCCTGGGCGTTTACCTGCTCGCGGATCGCCATACCTTCTTCCTTCTTGCCCTGAGACATAAGTATGCCGATTTCTTTGGAGAGCTTATTTCTGTTGGCTCTGAGTTCATCGGCTCTGGATATGACCGCTCTTCTTTCCCCGTCAAGAGCGATGACCTCGTCCACCAGCGGCAGCTTTTTATCCTGAAACTTCTTTTTTATATTTTCTTTAACAATATCGGGATTTTCCCTTACAAATTTAATATCCAGCATTTTTATTATTCTCCTAACTTATTCGCAATTTCTTTTAAATCCTCGGCAGAATAAAACTCTATTTCAAGTGTGCCCTTGCCTCTGCCGTTATAAACCTTAACTTTCCTGCCCAGTACCTCCGTCAAAGAAAGCTCCACCTCATCATAAAACGAGTCGCGCCTTCTGGCTGACGGACGGGCTTTTCCCGACTTTTCTGTCATTTTTACAAGACGTTCAACATCACGGACCGACAAATTGTTTCTGATTATATTCTGCGCGGCTTCATAAATCATTGCCTCATTGTCAAATGCGAGCAGCGCTCTCGCGTGTCCTGCTGAGATTTCTCCGTTTCTGGTCATATCGCGGACTTCTTGGGGCAACTTCAACAATCTCAGGGAGTTTGCGATTGCTGACCTGGATTTACCAACTGAAACAGCAATGTCCTCCTGAGTAAAACCGCACCGATCAATAAGCGCCTGAAGCCCCTCTGCCTCTTCAATCGGATTCAGGTCCTCACGCTGTAAGTTTTCTATAATCGCAATCTCCATTGTCTCCACATCGGAAAGCTCTTTGATTACGACCGGGACCTCTTTTAAACCTGCCATCTTGGAGGCTCTCCAGCGGCGTTCACCTGCAACAAGCTGATATCCTCCCGTAGGGAGAGGCCTGACCAAAAGCGGCTGAAGCACACCGTGCTGGGTGATACTGTCCGCAAGCTCCTGTAGAGCACCCTGGTCAAAGGTTTTTCTGGGCTGATCTTTATTTGGAACAATCTCATTGATTGGCAGCTTATTTTCCGCATTCATCTCCTCGGCGGAATTTTCAAGCATCAGCGCCTTTAATCCCTTTCCTAAACCTGACTGTTTGTTTGCCATAATTCACCTCTTACTGTTTCTTTAAAAACTCATCCGCTAATTTCTTATATGCAAAGCTTGGCTTTGAATACTTTTCATAATACAGTACTGGTTTGCCAAAGCTGGGCGCTTCTGCCAGTTTAACACTGCGGGGAATCAACGTTTTATAGGCTTTGTTGGGGAAGAAGCTGTCCACCTCGTTCATTACCTGCTGATTCAATTTAAGTCTGCTGTCATACATTGTAAACACGATACCTTCAAGCTCAAGATACTCGTTGTGATTCTGCTTGACTGTGCGCACGGTGCTTACAAGCTGACTCAAGCCCTCCAGCGCGTAATACTCGCACTGCAAAGGAACGATCAGCGTGTCCGACGCCGTCAAAGCGTTCAGACTAAGCAGTCCAAGGCTGGGGGGACAGTCAATGATAATATAGTCATACTCCATAACTACCGGAGCCAACGCCTTTTTCAGGGCTTTAAAACGGTTGCCATTTTCCGCCAATTCCAGTTCCGCGCCGGCTAAATTCATATTGGCAGGGAGCAGATAAAGATTTTTAAACTCCGTTTTAAGTACGGCGTTCTTGACCGGTACATCATTTATCAGCACATCATACGACGAAACTTCCAGGTCCGACTTATCGATACCTACGCCGCTTGTACTGTTTCCCTGAGGGTCAATATCTACAAGCAGTGTTTTTTTTCCTTTAAGTCCCAGCGCCGCCGCAAAATTGATACAGGTAGTGGTTTTTCCCACGCCGCCTTTTTGATTGAATATAGCTACGGTTTTGCCCATAACAGTACCTCCGTATTTACGCATATTACTCTTAATCACATTAATTTTTATTATACTATATATATACCACAGGGCGCAAGATGTTTCACGTGAAACAATGATAAAATTTTTCTGCTTTTGTGTCTATGTGTACATTACCGTACAATATGTAGATGTTTCACGTGAAACATTTTTATCTTTACTGAGAAAAATATCCGTATATGCAGAAAAAACGAGCTTTCGCTCGTTTTTTCCACGTGATGAAAAGAGGAGAATATGTTAAAACGGTTTCCCGTTTTAAGCGGAATTTGTATGCCTGTCCGTGTCTTTGGCATCTTGCTTTTGCGTTTCTTTCGGTATTCTTACTCTGAATTCAATATATTCGTCTGTTTCCGTTTTATCTGATTCGGCATCAATGCCGGCTTCTTTCATGGTTTGTATCGCCTTGTTTACAGTGTTTACAAATATTCTTACATCCTTAAAGATTTTAACAACATTTCGCCTTGGCTTAACTTTTTTATCGGTTATACTGTCTATGTAGGCTTCCGTTTGCTCCACATTCAAGTGTTTTTCCTTAATAAGCTTAAGGGTCGTCCACATATCCTTTTCTTTTTCCAGTCTAAGCAAGGCACGCGCATGTCTTTCGGTCAAACCTTCTTTTTCTATAAAATATCTGACCTCTACCGGCAGCTTGAGCAATCTCAGCTTGTTTGAAAGGGAAGACTGGCTCTTTCCAAGCTTTTTACCGATCTGTTCCTGCGTCATGCCGAAATAATTGATAAGCTGGCTGATTGCCTGGGCTTCTTCAAAAAAATCCAGATCACTGCGCTGTATATTTTCAAGAATGGAAAAGACGGCGCTGGATTCATAATCACAGTCGATGATGATACAGGGTACCGTTTGCAGATTTGCCAGTATCGACGCTCTCAGTCGGCGTTCGCCGGCAACAATTTCATAATAATCGCTGTTATTTATCTGTCTGCAAAGAAGGGGCTGCAGAACGCCGTTTTCCTTAATTGATTCAGAGAGTGAGAGCATGTCCTCACTTTTAAACTGTTTCCTCGGCTGATATGGATTGGGCAGCAGCTTTTCAGTAGGTATCTGGATGATTTGCTCCACTCACCTCATCTCCTTGTCTATACTATATCATATTTTTCCACAGAAAAAAAGGATTTCTCGTAGTGAGAAATCCTTTATCTTCGACATGAATATTTAAGTTTAGAGGGGACGGGTATCTATTTTTTTTGTCTTTCTCGGGTATTTTGTCGGAGTCTGCGATATCTTTCTTATAATAATTAAACTTCTGCCGTCGCCGTTTGAGAGGGAATACTCTTCAAACTTGGCCAATTCGCCCCCCAGGGTTTTAATCGCTTTTTCAGCCTGTCTTAATTCATCCTTTCCCGATGACCCTTTCAGTGAAACAAATAACCCTCCGACTCTCACAAGCGGCAGGCAGTATTCACACAAAATATTTAAAGGCGCCACAGCTCTCGCTACTGCATAATCATACTGCTCACGATACGCGTTATCTTTACCAATCTCCTCCGCGCGCTTATGAGTAACGGTCCCGAACAAACCGGAATTACGCAGAACATCCTTGACAAACGCCAGCTTTTTTCCCACGCTGTCAACGAAATTCACCTCAATCGACGGATTTACGATCAGCATCGGCAGTCCCGGAAAGCCTCCTCCGCTTCCCACGTCCACAACTTTCTGTCCCGCGGTCATATGTATATATTTCAAAGGATACAGACTGTCCGCAAAGTGCTTGATAACAATTTCTTCCGGCTCGGTAATAGCAGTCAGATTTACATGACTGTTCCAGCGGACAAGTCTTTCCGCATAGGAATCAAATCTGTCCAGTCCGTATGTATCAAGCTCTATCCCGATTTTCTGCGCCTCGTTTTTTAACAACTCATAATCTATCATAATGTCTCCAAAATAATATTCAGCGCCGCAATATCCGCAGGGTTTACTCCGCTGATTCTGCCGGCCTGCCCCAAATTTTCCGGTCTTATTTTTGAGAGCTTTTCAATTGCCTCAAGCCTGAGGCCCTTCAGTGAATTATAATCGAGGTCCTTTGGTATTTTTTTTCGCTCGATTCTGCGCATTTCTTTGATCTGCTGCTCCTGTCTGGCAATATAGCCCTCATATTTAACCGCTATTTCCACCTGTTCAAAAACGTCTTTGGGTAAATCAGGTCTGTCATCGTCAACGGGAGTCAGCGCCTGATAGGTTACCTGCGGCCGTTTCATAAGCTCCAGCATCTTGCATCCGCGGTCAAGCGGTGTTGTACCGCAGTCAATAAGAATCTGCTGCAGCTCGTCTGTGAGAGGAAGCGACTTGTCGCTTATCCGTTTAAGCTCCTTTCTCACATTTTTTTCCTTTAATAAAAATTTATCATATCTTTCCCGTGAAATCAAGCCTATTTTGTAACCTGTGGGAGTTAATCGAACATCTGCGTTATCCTGTCTAAGAACTAAACGGTATTCGCTGCGGCTGGTCATCATCCTGTATGGGTCGGTACAGCCCTTTGTTATAAGGTCATCAATCAGCGTACCAATATAAGAGCCTCCGCGGTCAAGTATCATCGGCTCCTCTCCCTTAATTTTTAGCGCGGCGTTCACGCCTGCCACCAGTCCCTGCGCCGCGGCCTCCTCATAACCGCTGGAACCGTTGAACTGCCCGGCGCCGTACAGCCCGTCAAGGTCATTGAATTCCAGAGTGGCTTTCAGCGCCGTGGGATCAACACAGTCATATTCAATAGCATACGCCGGACGCATGATCTGTGCGTTTTCAAGTCCGGGAATCGTATGAATAAACGCAATCTGCACATCCTCCGGCAAAGAGGAGGACAATCCCTGCAGATACATTTCCTCCGTATGAAGTCCGCAGGGCTCAATAAATAACTGGTGCCGTTTCTTGTCGGAAAAGCGGACAATCTTATCCTCAAAGCTGGGACAATAACGGGGGCCCTTTCCCTCTATCTTTCCTGAATACATAGGACTTCTGTGAAGATTGTCAAGAATAATCTGCTTCGTTGCGTCATTTGTATAGGTAATATAACAACAGACCTTATTTTCAGGCGGGGTCTGCGTATCGAAGCTGAATGGCACGGTTTGCGCATCACCGTGTTGAACCTCAAGTCCCGAAAAATCAATTGACCGTCTGTTGACTCTTGCCGGCGTACCTGTTTTAAAGCGTCTTAAAGGCAGATTCAGCTTTTTCAGCGCCTTAGCCAAATCAGTGGAGGGGAACATGCCGTCCGGTCCGCTTTCATAGGATATGTCGCCGATATACACTCTGCCGCCCAAAAAAGTTCCGGTGGCTATAATAACCGCCTTTGCCGTAAACAGAGCCTCCAGTCTTGTTTTCACCTGCCATAAGCCGCTGTCCAGCTTTTTTATATCAACGATTTCGCCCTGGCGTATATCAAGATTTTCCTGCAGCTCAAGCGTATGCTTCATCCCGGCGGAATACGCGCGCCGGTCTATCTGCGCCCTTAAGGAATGGACCGCCGGTCCTTTTCCCAAATTAAGCATACGGGACTGCAGCGAATACTTATCCGCCGCTTTTCCCATCTCACCGCCCAGCGCATCGATTTCACGAACCAGATGTCCTTTTGATGTTCCGCCAATAGACGGATTACAGGGCATATTGCCTACCCAGTCAAGATTGATTGTGAATACGGCTGTCCGGCAGCCAAGACGTGCCGAAGCAAGACACGCCTCTATTCCCGCGTGTCCCGCGCCGATAACTATTACATCATATTCCTGTGAAAAATATTCCATAACCACACCTTATTTACCAACGCAAAAACGGCTGAATATATTGTTCACCACTTCTTCAGTGGCTTTTTTTCCTGTCAATGAAAGCAAATCGTCCACCGCGCTGTCGATCATGACGTTGATGGCGTCATACGTTATTCCCATTTGCGCGCCCTCCAGCGCCTGGCAAATATGCGCATACGCATTTGCCACACACTGCTTTTGCCTTTTGTTCGCGAGAATCGGCTGGGAGGAGTCAAAATTCTCAACCCCAAGCTGTTCTTTTATCGCCTGTTCCAGCGCGTCCGTGCCCTCATTGTTTTTTGCTGAGATATAAACGATCCTGTCAAATTGGGAGCTAATTTGATTTGTATCTATTTTTTCCGGCAGATCCGTCTTGTTTATAACGGCTATACAGGGCTTTCCCTTGCAAGCGTTCATTAGCATTCTGTCCTCGTCGCCAAGCTCCGCGGAGCTGTCGAAAACCGCAAGCACAAGGGACGCCGCATCCATTTTTTCAATTGCTTTTTTGATTCCTATCGACTCCACGATATCTTCGCTTTCCCTAATACCCGCGGTATCAGACAGATGAAGCACAATATTGCCAAGACGCACGGAATTTTCCACAATATCCCTGGTGGTGCCCTCAATATGCGTGACGATACTTTTTTCAACACCTGACAGCATATTCATCAGGGTGGATTTCCCTGCGTTGGGCTTACCCACGATGGCGGTGTCCACGCCCTGGGTCATAACGATTCCGTTTTCGTAATTTTTAAGCAGCTTTTCAAGGGCGTCTTTTGCCGTCTGCAGCGTTTCTTTAAGTGAATCCTCATCCAGCTCCGGAATCTCCTCGTCCGGATAATCCACCCATGCCGCCATTAACGAACTGCAGTTGATCAGTTCATCCAGCACCCCGGATATTTCCTTGCTTAACGAGCCCTGCAGCAGATTAAAAGACACCTTTGCAGCCTCCTGTCCCTGAGCGGAAATGAGCGCCGCAACACCTTCCGCCTGTGCCAGATCGATTTTTCCGTTTAAAAAGGCGCGCTTTGTAAACTCGCCTGCCTGCGCCGGTTCGGCTCCTGCCGCCAACACGGTCTCCAGCGTTTTCTCAACAATAAATATTCCGCCGTGTACGGAAAGCTCCACAACGTCTTCTCCGGTATAGCTTTTCGGATTTCTGAAAACAAGCGCCACAGCATTGTCAAAGCTTTCACCGTTGCTGTAAACCTTCCCATATTTGGCGGTATAGCCCTTAAGTTCTGAAAGGGGAGTACCGTCCAAAGCTTTAAAAACCTTTTGCGCGATTTCAATTGCCCTGTCTCCGCTTATACGTATAACGCCTATACCCGAAACACTGTTTCCGGTGGCCACCGCCGCTATCGTTTTTGCCATGAAAATACTCCTTTCTGCGAATGCCTATACCTATTATATTATATATAAATATCTTTTGCAAAACAAAAAGGCGGACACGAGTGCCCACCTTTTTCAGGGTTTGTCACCCTTTTTTATTCGTCTTTGTCAATCTCTATTTTACCGAATTTCGGAATATCCGCGCGGTCCACCTTTTTCTCACGGTTGGGATCCGGCTTAGATGCTACATAATTGCCGCCTCTTGCGCCTCTGCCTCGTCCGCCGCCGGAATGTCTTACTCCGCCTTCGGGCTCAATAAGAACTCTTCTGTCCATGCCGTTTCCGACTGAACGGGATACAGCGCCCTTCACTTCCTGAACGGCGGTATGAATAATTCTTCTCTCATACGGGTTCATTGGTTCAAAGCTGTATCTTCTGCCTGTTCTTACTGCAAAATTTGCATTTTTGATTGCCAGCGCTCTGAGGGTCTCCTCTCTTTTCGCTCTGTAATCGCCCACATTTAACGCTACACGCACATATTTGTCCGTCGCTTTTTTTACTGCCAGACTGGCGAGATACTGGAGCGCGTCGAGGGTCTCGCCGCGGCGGCCGATTATGATTCCGTAATCGTCGCAATCAACGTCAACCTCTATTACGCCGTCAACGATTTTTGCTGTGAGTTTGGCATTCTCTACCTTAAAGCCGTCAATCATGGTTTTAAGATAGGAGCAGACATAATCCAAATCGATATCGCTGTCGTTTATTTTTTCCGTTACAGCCGCGGACTTTTCCGGTTCCGGGGCTTTTTTCTGCGCTTCAGCTTTTTTCGGCGCAGGCTTTTTTTCCTGCTGTACCGGCTTGCTCTTCTTCTGCGTTTCAGCTTTTTTCGGCTTTTGTTTTCTTTCTTTTTTGCCGTCGTCATAGCTGGCCTTTACCTGCGCGTCACAGCCGCCGAACAGACCGAGAACCTTTTTCTTCGGCATTACGATAACCTCGATCTTAACATCCGCTGTCATCGGCGCGTTAAGACCTGTCTTAGCCGCAAGGGTTGCCTCCTCGATCGTTTTACCGGTACCGATAAATTCCTTTATCATATAATCCTCCGATAATTATTTGATTTTCTTCACATTTTCCTCACGAGAACGGCGTTCGATTGTATTTTCAATCATCAGTCTTGCCTGTGTCTTTCTCGGCGGATACTGTTTAAATATAAATATCTGCTGCGCAATGGCAACCAGATTGGAAATGATCCAGTAAAATCCTACAGCCGCCGGAACCTTAAATGAAATATAAAAGGAGAAGAAAGGCATAATCAGCATCATCGCCACCATGGATGCCATCTGCTGACCCGCTGCGGGATTGTTTTTCTTTTGAATAATTGTTGAAATAACGCTTGACGCGAGAGACGTTACCAGACAGAGGATTGGGAATATCATAATGATTCCGTCTCTCCAGTGGGGGAACGCGGTCATATCAATACCAAACAGATTCATTCCCTCACGGTACGTGACTATCGCATCGCACATTTCGTTCGTAAAGATTTTCGGGAAACCTGTCACCAGCGCGTCCCTGTAAGCTTCAAAATTTTCCAGAATATTTAGCTGGAAATAGGTTATATTCGCGTCTTCGTTACCGATCAGATCCCGGTATATAGGCAAGATCGTATCCAAAATCGCCTGGGAATTATCGTTAATCGCGCTCATACCCAATACGTAAACGAGAGGGTAATAGATAATACCGATAATACCCATCAGGAAAACAAGCTGGAAAAGCATAGGTCCGCAGCCCATCTGCATGGGGTTATGACCTTCTCTTGAATAAAGGTCCTGTATTTCCTGATTCATTTTTGCTCTGTCTTTAGGGTCCGGATATTTATTCTGAATTTTCTGTATTTTAGGCTGAAGTCTTGTCGTTCTCGCCATTGTTTTTTGCTGCCTGACATTCAGCGGCAAAAGCAAAAGACGTGTAACGATGGTAAATATAACGATTGCCAGGAAATATTGGTTGCCCAACAGTTCCAAAAGGAAGCCCATACATTTACCGAACAGCCAATAGAGAGGTTTAAATATCGCAATACCTTCAGACACGGCGCTTGAAGCGGTGCTTGAAAAAAGTAAAATACTGTTCATTCGTCATCCTCTTTATTTTTCCTTGGGGGAACGGGATCCCAGCCGCCCTTAGAAAAGGGATTGCACCTTAAAATCCGCCAAGCCGCCATCAGACTGCCTTTTATAACACCGTGTATTTCAATTGCCTCAATGGCATACTGGGAACAGGTGGGGGTATATCTGCAGCTGCCGTGGGAAAATCTGGGACTGATGGTCATCTGATAGGTTCTTATAAGAAATATAAGCGCCTTCTTCACTATACTTTTCAATCTATTGCTCCCAGCTTTCTGAGCTGCTCCTCCATCTGCCTTAACACCTGCTGCATTTTTACCTCAGCGGTCCTTGTCCTGGCTACGAATACGATATCGTAGCTGCCGTTGAGCCTGTCCTCGCAATGATTAAAGGCGGCCCGAATAACTCTTCTGGCTCGGTTTCGTTTCACCGCGTTACCGACTTTTTTACCGCAGGTAATACCGATTCTTGTCTCGTCAAGCCTGTTTTTCATGATATAAGTAACAAGGCAGGAGGCTGCGTCTGTTTTTCCTCTGTAATAGAGACGGCGGAATTCCTTGTTCTGTTTTAAGGTATGGCTTTTCACCTAATCACTCCCAACCGGTAATTAGTAAGAAAGCTTCTTTCTGCCCTTTGCGCGACGGCGGGCAAGTACTTTTCTGCCGTTTCTGGTTGACATTCTTTTTCTGAAACCGTGCTCCATTTTAGCGTGCCTCTTCTTCGGCTGGAAAGTTCTCTTCATTTTATTCACTCCATTCTAAAGACTAAACTTGTCTTAATCTTTTATAAACTCTGCACGGTATAGTGCAGGCAACTTCACATTATCGTTTGCTATTATATATTAAAAGATTGAGCCTTGTCAACAAATTTTTTTATTATCTTGTATTTATTCTTAATATATATTATAATTACACTATATGTTGGGGAGTGTTATCTCCGGCACAACAAGAACATTTTTACGGGGGAACAATATGCTTGGAATCATAGGCGCAATGGACGTTGAAATCCAGTCTGTAAAAGAAAAAATCACCTCAAAAACTGCCACAAAAATCGCCGGAATTGATTTTGTTTGCGGTTTTATAGAAAATGTTATGGTCTGTGCGGCGCAGTGCTCGCCCGGCAAGGTCAACGCCGCCCTGTGCGCCCAGGCAATGCTTGACAATTTTGACATTGACGCGGTCATAAATATCGGCGTCGGCTGTTCCCTGAACGAAAACGTCGTTATCAAAAATGTGGTGATCGCCACCGACGTGTGTGAATACGACATTGACATTACCGCCCTCGGTGAGCCCCTTGGGTTTATCAACGGACTGAACACGATAAAGATCAAAACGGACGCCCAGCTTTCGGAAAAGCTGGCACGTGCCGCAATAAACTACGGCGAAAAGATACACCGCGGCACAATCGCCAGCGGAGATACGTTTATCGCGGATACGGCGCTCAAGGAAAAGCTGGCGCGCCAGTTCGGCGCCATCTGCGGAGAAATGGAGGGCGGCGCCATCGGTCACGTCTGCGCGGCAAACGGCGTTCCCTTTGCCGTTTTGCGCTCAATAAGCGACGGCGGAGATGAAAAGTCACAGCTTGATTACCCAACCTTCAAGAAAATAGCCGCGGATATTTCCACGGCGATCATTGTTGAATATATAAAAACGGAGCAAAACCAGTATACATTATTCTAAATAAAAGCTCGTCAGGATATGCTCCTCCGCTCTCTCAATAATTTCGTGCAGGGCGGTTCTTTCGCTGAGGTCGGTACCGGTCCTGGACTTGTCCTCAATAAATACAAAACGGGCGTCCTCCACGGCGATTGCCGCAGAAGCAAGCTCTCTGCCCAGATTAAAATCAATTTTGAACATTTCCTTCGGGAGTATGCCCGCCTTTGCCATTGTCAGCGCTCCGCGGTAAACGCAAAGCGTATAGTAATCATATATATATTTACTTGCGCCAACATCCTTTGCGGTGGCAATCATTTTAAGGATCATATTTGACGCATGGGCAAGGGTCTCGACAGAAGAGGCTTCCACATTCTCGGAATCTGACATAAACGACATATCCATGCCGGTTCTGTTATCGCTTACACCCAAAAGGTAATCGGTTGTCACACCGTAGTATTCACTGCATCTGATTACAAAATCCAGCCCGCATTCCCTGATTCCTTTCTCGTAATGGCTTAAAAGCGCCTGGCTTATTCCCAGATCGCTTGCCGCCTTTTTCTGGCTTATTCCTCTTTCCTTACGCAACCGCGACAATACCTCGGCAAATTTGGATAATTTTTCAGTCTTATTCTGTTTCGCGGTGCTTTTATCTTTTTTACTGTTGTCCATTACATTTCCTCCGTTTAATACAAATAGTATTATATCACCATATTACTATTTGTAAATACGGAATCTGACATTGTTATTTTTTTGTAATATTTCGCTTAAAAAGGAGCTTTTCAAATGAAAACCTACACAATTTACCTTTTTCGTCACGGACTTACCAAGGGAAACTTAAACGCACAGTATATTGGGCATACGGATTTACTGCTTACTACAGATAGTATATCTTCCCTCAGAAATATTAAAGCGCACGAGCATTACCCCCGGGTAGACGCTGTATTTTCCTCCCCGCTGAAAAGGTGTGTGGATTCGGCAAAAATCATGTTTCCGGAAAACAACGTGCTTGTCATTGACGATTTTATAGAATATAATTTCGGGGAATTTGAGGGACTGACTGCCGAGGCGCTAAAGGATAACGAAGATTTCAAAAACTGGATGCACGGAGATATCCATGCTTCCACACCATTCGGTGAAAGTAACGCCCAGTTTGCGCAGCGTATCTGCGCCGCCTTTGAAAAGGTGGTAGACGGATGTGTAAAAACAGGTACGGAAAATATAGCTATCGTTGGCCACGCCGGCGTACTTATGACGATCCTTTCCTGCTACGGTCTCCCTGAAGCGCCAATGGCGCACTGGCAGATGGACGCAGGATACGGTTATAAGCTCCGTCTTACGCCGTCCCTTTGGATGCAGGCGAAAAAGCTGGAGGTTGCGGATACCGCGCCCACTTCACTTAAAGATTTAAAGAAAAATCAGTAATCCCTGATTTGCAAGAGAGGTACGCATATGCCGAAAACCCAAGAAAAACCCATAACACGAAACATGCCGGACACGGAAGCGAAAGATACCGTAGCGGCAGGAAATCCAATCATCAAAATGATGCAGGTGGTATGGAAATTTTGCGCCAAAAGCGACGCCAAGGTACACGAAGCGCAGACACCGCCCGCCCATATTGAAAAGATTGTAGATATTCCCTATATTGACGACGGAAATAGGTATCATCTGCTGGATGTTTATTATCCGGAGAAAACCACGGAAAAACTGCCCGTCATCATTGATATTCACGGCGGCGGCTGGATGTACGGCAGCAAGGAGCTTAACGAATATTACTGCCTGAGTCTTGCCGACAGGGGATATGTGGTCTTCAACCTGAATTACAGACTGGCACCCGGCGTTACCGTCAATGAACAACTGCAGGATGTGGCATACGCGCTAAAATGGATAAGTGAAAATATGGACAATTATCCCTGCGACACAAACAGCATACTGCTGACAGGGGATTCCGCCGGCGGTCAGCTTGCGGCCTTTTCCGCTGTGTTGCTGCAAAGCGGCGAACTGAGGGAAATATTTGACGTGGCAGACGGAAATATGGAGCTTTCCGCCCTTTTGCTCACCTCTCCGTTTCCCTTTATGAACAGCAAAACGCCGTTCAGCCTTTACACAAAAATCCTTTGGGGCAGGAACTATAAGAAAAAGTCTACATATAAATATATGAATCTTGACGAAATCATCGACTACGCCCAGCTCCCTCCCACTTATCTTATCACCAGCAGCGGAGATGCCCTGGCACGCGGGCAGACTCTCAAAACTGCCCGCCTGCTGAAAAGCAAGGGCGTAGAGTATAAACTGGCGGATTACGGCAAGATTGACGGAAAAACGCTGGGCCACGTTTTCAGCGTGCTTGAACCCTTTGATACCGCCGGAAAAACCGCTATTGACGAGGCGCTGGCTTTTTACAGAAAAGTTATTGAGAACTGAGTTTACAAATATTATAAGGAAGCCGTAAAACATTTCACAGCTTCCTTACTTATAAAAGGGAAATGCCCCCTGAAGTCAGGGGGCATTTTTTGTTTTTATCTTCCCATTGCGATATAATCCGGTCTGTTTTCACTGAGCTGAATATTTGACTTTCCGTATATCATCATCTGAAGGTCATAAGCGTCCTTCGGTATATCTGCAAGCCAGATCCAGTTATTGTAGCTGACGGAGAAATACTGTCCGCCCTGGCTGTTTTCCGTGGAGGGCACGTTTGTTGTCTGAATATTATAATTGAGCCAGCCGTCCCTCAGGGCAAGATTTCCGATGGATATCAGTTCCTTTTTCGTATAGCCTGTTTTTGTATACTGGGAAAGCTGGTTAACGACCTTGACCGCATCCAAGGTTCCCGAACTCTTCATCATACTGAAAAGCTCGCTGAGTACGGTTTTCTGTCTGTCCGCTCTGGCGTTGTCAGAATCAATCTTCCTTATTCTGCAATATGCCAGCGCCTGCTCACCGGTCAGCATAACCTTTTGCGGATTTCCCTCAGCGTCATACTGCGCCTGGGGAAGTGTAACATAGCCGTATCGTGTTTGGTGGTTGTTTACCTCATAGACCTCGGCGTCAGTAAGGGCAACTTCAACGCCTCCCAAAGCGTCAATAATTTTCGGGAAACTGGCGAAATTGACAACCGCGTAATTATCAATGGAAACCTTGTAATACCTCTCTATGGTATTGATATAGGTATTCATACCACCGTTGGAAGCAGCCTCGTTGATCTTTCCGTAATAGCCCTCGCCGTTTACTTCATAGTAAACATAAAGGTCTCTTAAAATAGAGGTCATATAAATATTGCCCGAATCAATATTGATGCTGACAATTATGGCAGAATCCGCTCTTGACGTGTCGCTGATCTCTTCATCTCTTGTATCCTCACCGATCAGAAGAATATTCATTACGTGGGATGACCTTACCGGGTCGCCATTCTGATACCAGTATTTAAGATATTCCTTATAGCTGTAAACATCATACGCCGACTGTTCCTCAATCATCGGAAAATCTTCCTGAAGGAAATCCATTCCGTCGTAATATTCCACCGCCTGATACGGCTCGCTGTCATCATCGGCCACATCATTTAGCATATTATTAATATAAATTGCCGCGTATACTCCCGCCGCCACAATAAGAATAACAAGGATGATAATTATTGCTTTGACGATTTTACCTTTCTTTGTCTTAAAGAATTTTTTCTTTACCGGCTTGTCCTGCTGCTCCTGAGGAATGATCTGCTCTGCGGCGTCTTCTGAAAGCTGAAGGATGTCTACCATTCCTTCATTTTCCTCCGGCAAAGCTTCCGCTGTCTGTTCGCGGCTTTCCTCTTTTTCCGGCGCTTCTTCTTTTTCAGAAGGGATCTCCTCATCTTCTTGTGCGGTTTCACCGTTATCCTTTGAAATCACAACTTCATCAAATTCCGGCTTTTCTTCTTGTGAATCGTTGACCTCGTTTTTCATTTTCAGCGCGCTCTGCTTTTTCTGCGCCTGAGGCTTAAGTTCTTCCTTTGTAACCGCAGTTTTTTCGGCAACAGGTTTTGGAGAGTCCGCCCCTTTTCCCTCTTTGTTTGAGACTTCCTTTTTCAGGGCTCTTTCCTGCTCTTCCCGGCGTTTTTTTACTTCTGAGAGGATATCATCTATGCTATATGACTCTTTCTCCAATGGATTACACTCCTCTTTACAAGGTTTCTGACATTATACAACAAATATTGCTCAATTTCCATAAACAAATTGTAAATAACCGTTTTTACAAAAAACCTTATATTTAGTATGAATAATAAATTACTTTTTATTATTCACGTACCTCATCACTCTGCTCGGTTGGCAAACCGTTCTCTTCTTCCGGCTCCTCTTCCTCAAGCCTGTCAACAATGGACAGGGTGGCGATTTTTTCGCCGTCATTGACCTTCATCACCTTAACACCCTTTGACGGTCTCTGGAAAGTTGAGATCTGGTCGGCATGGGTACGTATGATAATGCCGTCCGAAGAAATCATAATAACATCGTTATCATCGTTAACGGGAGCGATCATTGCAACTTTTCCGTACTGACCGGTACGGTAGTTAATCAGTCCTTTGCCTGCTCTTGACTGAACACGGTAATCACTGAATTCACTCTTTCTGCCGTATCCCGTTTCGGAAACGGTGAGAAGGGTATAGCCTTCTCTCTCCACCGCGAAGCCAACAACATAGTCGCCGTCGTCAAGCTGTATTGCCTTGACGCCCCTTGCGGTCCTGCCTATAAGTCTGGCGTCATTCTCCTTAAAACAGATACTCATACCGTCATGGGTCGCAACAATAAGATTTCTCTTGCCGTCGGTAATATCTGCCCAGGAAAGCTCGTCGTCCTCGTCAAGATTGATTGCGATGATTCCGGTCTTGCGTATGTGCTTATACTGGTCAAGAGAGGTCCTTTTGATAATTCCGTTTCTTGTAACCATACAGAGATACGTTCTTTCCTCCTCCTGCGGAACCTTGACCATCGCGCTGATCTGCTCTCCGTTTTCAAGCGGAAGAATATTCACTACGTTCATACCTTTGCTGGTACGTGAAGCCTCCGGAATTTCATAGCCCTTGAGCTTAAACACCTTTCCCTTGTTCGTAAAGATAAGGATATAATCATGGGTGGAGCAGGAGAACATCGTTTTTGCCACGTCCTCCTCGCGCCTTGTCATACCGAGAATGCCGCGGCCGCCTCGGTTCTGCGCCTTGTATGTATCCACGGTCTGACGCTTCATATATCCTTTTTCCGTCAGTGTAAGGATGCATTCCTCAACCGGAATAAGATCCTCGTCGTCCACATCACCGCTGAAGGCGGATATCTCCGTTCTTCTCTCGTCTCCGAATTTTTCCGCGATTTCTCTGGATTCTGCCTTAATTATGTCGGAAATTCTCTGTTCATGAGAAAGAATGTCAAGAAAATCCGCAATTTTATCGTGGAGCTCCTCCAACTCGTTCAAAATCTTTTCAATCTCAAGTCCGGCAAGCTGACCGAGACGGTATGCGACAATCGCCGCCGCCTGCGGCTCATCAAAATCAAATTTATCCATGATGGCCTGCTTTGCCTCAGCCTGTCCGCCCTTGCAGGCACGGATAGTGGCAATGACGTCGTCAACTATATCTATCGCTCTGGCAAGGCCCTCCAGAATATGAGCTCTGTCCTGCGCTTTTTTTAGGTCGAACTGCGTTCTCCTGGTAACGATCTGTCTCTGGAAAGTAATATATTTCTCCAGAATTTCCTTTAAGGTAAGTACCTTCGGAACGCCGTCGTCCAGCGCCAGCATAATTGCGCCGAAGGTGACCTGCATATCCGTCATTTTATAAAGATTGTTAAGAACCACCTGGGCATTGGCGTCTCTCTTGACTACAATCTCAATATGCATGCCTCTGCGGTCGGAATAATCCTGAACGTCCGCAACGCCCTCAAGGCGTTTTTCCTTTACCAGATCGGCAATCCTTGTAATCAGTCTTGCTTTGTTTACACTGTAGGGAATTTCACTTACAACGATTTTAAAGCGGTCTCCTCTGGTCTCAACGATCTCTGCCTTGGCTCTGACATAAATCTTTCCTCTGCCGGTGGCGTATGCCTCTCTGATTCCCTTGGCGCCCATAATGATACCGCCGGTGGGGAAGTCCGGACCTTTTATAAATTCCATGATTTCTTCCAGAGAAGCGTCAGGATGGTCAATCAGAAAACACATTCCCTCAACGACCTCTCTCATATTGTGAGGAGGAATATTTGTCGCCATACCTACGGCAATACCTGATGAGCCGTTTACCAGAAGATTCGGAAAACGCGACGGCAGTACCGTGGGCTCTTTTGTGGTATCATCAAAGTTCGGAGCAAAATCCACCGTATCTTTCTTGATATCCTCAAGCATTTTCATTGCTGTTTTGCTCAGGCGTGATTCAGTATAACGGTACGCCGCAGGCGGGTCGCCGTCTATTGAGCCGAAGTTGCCGTGACCGTCAACCAGAGTATGCCGCATGGAAAACGGCTGAGCAAGCCTTACCATAGCGTCATAAACGGACGCGTCGCCGTGGGGGTGATAGTGACCCAGCACTTCACCGACAGTGGTGGCGCACTTGCGGTAAGGATTTGTGGGATACAGATTATTATCGTACATTGCGTAGAGGATTCTTCTGTGTACCGGCTTGAGTCCGTCGCGAACATCCGGCAGCGCGCGCTGTACGATAACGCTCATGGAGTAGTCAAGGAAAGCCTTTCTTATCTCCGAGCTGATTTCAACATCCACGATTTTCTGATTGTCATATCGAATTTCATTATTGTCCATTCTGTCTTCCTCCGATTCCAAGGGGAATCTTTTATTTTAAATAAATATAGTTTCTGTTTTTGCTGAGCGTTTTTTTCACATAATCCGAAAGGGCCGGCGGAATCACCCTTTTGGGAAGAATTTTCACGGTCATACCTATGAGAAAATAATAGCTTTCCTCTGTCTCATAGATTACGGACATGACCGAATACGGATAGACCGCCACCATGCCCCGCTGATTTTCCCGGGGTAAATTTTTTATTTCAATTTCCTTTTCACCTATCTTGATGCTGTTTTCCCCCGTATAGGTGCTGTCAGCCGCGAGCATTTTTCTGACCCGCTTTTTCGGGGCGGCAAAATAGACGTAAGCCGTCGCCGCGCAGATTAGAATAACAAAACCTATGGTGATGAATATCAGATCATATGCTTTATAAACGATTGCGTCGTAAACGCTCATCGCCACATAAAAAAGAGATATGATATATACGATAAAAACGGTTTTGTTTCTTTTTAATTTGAATTTCTCAAAACAGATATAATCCTCATCGGTGAGAGAATAGGTAAATTCCGTCATTATTTTTTACCCTCCTCAACTTTTATATGGGATTTTATGGCGCCGATAATGCCGTCAAGCTCAGCTGAAGCATAGCGGCTTTTACTGATAACCGCCATTCCGGCACTGTATCCGGACAGTATTTTTATATACTGCGGCGTTTCCTGAACGGCGTAGACGCTCTGCCAGGGGGTAAACATTTTTTCATAGCTGTTAAAAAACTCGATCCCCTCGTCATAAATCCTTACCGTCTGCTCGCCGTTATTTACCGGCGAATACGCATAGCTTCTCATGACTGACTTTTTCTGTGCTGAAAGAGAGAGCATTATCCCTGCCATAAGCAGCAAAATACAGATGATGAAATATATATCCACTCTCAAAATAATAAAAAGTATAACCAAAACCAAAGATAGAATCAAAACAATCTTATTCACATCAAATTTTGACCATTTTTTCATTCTGTATTTCCAGCCGAGATAATATTCCTCAGGCGTCATTTTAAAAGTTAATTTCATGGCTCACTTCTTATACGTCAAGATTCTGAACAAATTTCGCGTTCTTTTCAATAAATTCACGCCTCGGCTCAACATTGTCTCCCATAAGAATGGAAAAGTTTTCCGAAGCTCTCTGGGCGTCCTCAATCGTTACCCTGAGCATGGTTCTGAATTCAGGGTCCATCGTCGTTTCCCAAAGCTGTGTGGGGTCCATCTCGCCCAAACCTTTGTAACGCTGAATATCGCAGTCGCCGCCAAGCTCCTCTATCTTCGCGTCCCTTTCCTCATCGGAAAAACAGTAGGCGCTCTTTTTTCCCTTTGATACCTTGAAGAGCGGCGGCTGAGCAAGGTATACATACCCTTCCTCGATAATCTGCGGCATATAGCGGAAAAAGAAGGTCAGAAGCAGCGTGCGTATATGCGCGCCGTCCACATCGGCATCCGCCATAATTATGATTTTATGGTATCTGAGTTTCGTTATATCAAAATCGTCTCCGATTCCCGTTCCGAGAGCCATGACCACGGGTATAAGCTTTTCATTTGAATAGACCTTGTCAACTCTCGCCTTTTCTACGTTGAGCATTTTTCCCCAAAGAGGCAGTATTGCCATATGTTCTCTGTCCCTGCCCTCTTTCGCGGAACCTCCGGCGGAATCACCCTCAACAATATATATCTCGCATTTTGAAGGGTCTTTGCTGGTGCAGTCCGCCAGTTTTCCGGGGAGGGAATTGCTTTCAAGCGGAGATTTTCTTCTGGCGTTTTCCCTTGCTTTTCTGGCGGCTTCTCTTGCTCTTGAAGCGTCAAGGGACTTGTTTATAAGTACTTTTGCAACAGCGGGATTTTCCTCAAAATACGTCATCAGCTTTTCATAAAGCATGGAGGATACCAGTCCGGTTATATCCGTATTTCCCAGCTTGCTTTTGGTCTGTCCCTCAAACTGCGCCTCTGTCAGTTTAACGGAAATGACCGCCGTTATGCCCTCACGCACATCCTCGCCGGTGAATTTTTTATCGCTGTCTTTAAGAATACCGAATTTTTTTCCGTAATCGTTAAATACTCTTGTGAGCGCGGTCTTAAATCCTGTTTCATGCGTACCGCCGTCTATGGTATTAATATTGTTGGCAAAGGATAAAAGGGTTTCATTATATGAGTCGGTATAGCACAGCGCCACCTCCGCGCTCCTGTCTCCCTTGGTGGTGGAAAGATGAATGACCTCCTCCTGAATGGGATTGAGACCGCGGCTTGTATTGATATACTCAACAAAGGAACGGATACCGCCCTCATAGCAGAAATTCTCGCCGTGATCCTCATCGCCTCTTTTATCCGTAAGGGTTATGGACAAACCGGCGTTAAGAAAAGCCTGCTCCCTCAGCCGTCTTGCAAGAATATCATAATCGTATGTTGTTGTTTCCTGGAATATATCCTCGTCAGCCTTGAAACGTATCAGCGTACCGTGTCCGTCAGCGTCTCCGATAATATGCAGATCATTGACAGCATTTCCCCTCTCAAATCTCTGGCTGTAAATATGACCGTTCTGTGTAACTTCAACCTCAAGCCACTCTGACAGGGCATTTACAACGGAAGAGCCTACGCCGTGGAGACCGCCCGATACTTTATATCCGGAGCCGCCGAATTTACCGCCGGCATGGAGAACCGTCAGTACAACGGTAACGGCCGGCAGTCCTGTTTTTTCATTGATTCCTACGGGAATGCCTCTGCCGTTGTCACGCACCTGAATAATATTTCCCGGCAGGATATCACATTCAATATGTGTGCATACGCCGGCGAGCGCCTCGTCTATCGAGTTATCAACAATCTCATAAACAAGGTGATGCAGTCCCCTGGGTCCCGTTGAGCCGATATACATACCCGGGCGCTTTCTTACCGCCTCAAGCCCTTCCAGAACCTGAATATCCTTTGCGGAATATTCCTCGGTTACCACTGTATCTATATCTTCTTCTTCTAAATTTGTCTTGATTTCTTCGCTCATTTATAAAACTCCTTATTTACTGCGCTTTAAAAGTGTCGCCGTATTCAGCGGACACACATATATCTTATCTTCACAAACTATAAAACTTTTCGGCAGTTCATAGTTTACATAGACAATTCTTTTTTCTTTTTCCGCCTTTGAGAGATAATCCCTTGTGGCTTTATTCACGGTGGACGTATCCATATCAAAAATGCCTATGATTCTGTCTGTTTTTACGGCAGTATCTCCGCCAAGGTACAGATACATCAGATAAGTCCTCCGTTTTCCATATGAAAAGTCTTTCCTTTCTTCAGACGTAAAACCGTATCCGCGTCACAGCAGGTAATAAATACCTGCCAATTTTTAATATGATTCAAAATATAATCCTGTCTTGATAAGTCAAGCTCGCTCATCACATCGTCCAAAAGAGCCAGCGGCTCATTTTCGGTCATCTCCTTGAGCAGGCTCGCCTCGGCAAGTTTCAGCGCCAGAACACATGAACGCTGCTGTCCCTGGGAACCGAAAGTCCGCGCGCTTTTTTCGTTGATAAGTATTTCCATATCATCACGGTGGGGACCCGCCGTTGTGATTCTGTTCATAAAATCTGCGCTTCTGGTGTTTTCAAAAGTGAGCAGAAGCTGTTTTTCAATCTCTTTTACACTCAAATCTTTATAGTCAAAAGGACCTTTTAGAATCAAATCCATATTTTCCTTACCCTTTGAAAGTCCGTCAAAAACCTCTTTTGCGTAGGGAAGGAGCGCTTCAACATATTTATTACGCTGAAAAATAATTTTTGCGCCGCTTTTTGCCAGATTGTTATCCCAGATATAAAGCATATCCGTCAGCGAGCTGTTTTTAGAAATGTCCTTAAGCAGCATATTTCTCTGGGCAAGGGCGCGGTTGTATTCCTTTAAAACACTGCGGTAATTATATTTAAGCTGACAAAGGGCGTTATCCATAAATTTACGCCTTTCCGCCGGTCCGTCCTTGACCATAGACAAATGAACAGGCGAGAAAATTACCGCTTTCAGTTCTTCTCCCAGCGCCGCGGCGGATTTTTTTTTGATACCGTTTAATGTGGCTGTTCTCTTTTTATCTATTACGATTTGAGCATTCTGTTTTCTGTTTTCATTTTCAAAATCAATCTTAAGTCTGGAAAAATCGCTGCCGAATTTAACAAGCTCTTTATCCTTTATTCCTCTGAAACTTTTGCTTCCGGTGAAAAGATATATTGCTTCTATCAGATTTGTTTTTCCCTGGGCATTTTCGCCGTAAATGATGTTCACGTCGTCAAATTCCAGATTCAGACTTTCAATATTTCTGTAATTTTCTATACTGATTGAATTAATTTTCATTTTTAATACAATAATCCGTACTGAATATGGAAACCGTATCTCCGTTTCTTATTTTCTTTCCCCTGGCAGTACAGATCTCGCCGTTTACTTTTACGATTCCGTTTTGCACAAATTCCTTTGCCTGCCCTCCGGTCCCGGCAATTCCTTTAAATTTAAGAAAAGCGTCGAGTCTTATAAATTCTGTCTGAATAAATACGTCCTCGTTTTTTCTCTTTGCGGCTTTTACTTTAATTTTCATTTTTCAGCCTCATGGGAAGAACTAAGAACAAAAAGCTGTCATCATTAATCGGCATAACCTTCGCAGGACTTACGGCGCTGTTCAGCTCGATCTTTACCTGGTCTGTATCTGCTGCGTGCAGAGCATCCAGAATAAATTTTGAATTGAAGCCGATTTCAACCCTGTCACCGCTCACATTGGCATGCGTATAATCCACAACTCTTCCCAGACTGGATACGGTGGAAACACGCATCTCATCATTGTCAAATAAACATCTGATAGGATTCTTTTTATCATTTTCTATAACGGGAAGCGTTCTTTCAATACATTCAATTGCGTCATCCGTATTGATCAAAACCGTGGTGGACGCTGTTTTTGGAATTGCTGCGTTATAATCAAGAAAATCTCCGTCAAGCAGGCGGCTTATCACACTGTAATTTTCCACATCAAATACAATATGTCTTTTTCCTACACTGATGGAAATATTTTTATCGCTTTCCGTTCCCATCAGTTTAATAAGTTCTCTGATTGTTTTCTTGGGTACGATAAAGCTGATATCCTCACCGTCATACTGAACTGTTTCCGTTCGGATTGCAAGACGGTATCCGTCAACGCCTATCAGTCTTAATTGATTGAGCGTCAGTTCAAATTTAAGTCCCGTATGTACCGGTTTTGCTGATTCGTTATCTGCAACGGCAAAGAGGGTCTGGGCGACCATTCCCTGCAAAACGGCTTCATTCAAAAACAGCGGATATCCGCCGGAAACAGACGGAAGTTCGGGATAATCCTCCGCGTCAATACCCATAATATTATACTGCGCAGCGCCGCTGATAATGGAAACGGACGTGCCGCTTATCTCAAAGGTAACATTGCCGTCAGGCAATTTTCTTATAATATCACTTAAAACCTTGGCATTGATTACAATTGCTCCGGGTTCTGTTACATTTGCCTGTAATATGGTATTTATACCGACTTCAAAATCATATCCGGTAAGGCTTAATGTATCGGACCCGCACTCGATCAGTATTCCTTCAATGGTAGGAATCGTTACTTTTGTGCTTACCGCTCTCATTACATTTGAACAGGCTTCGCTTAATTCTTTTGTATTGCAGGTGAATTTCATAAATCTATCCTCCGTCAATTTATTATGAAATATTTAGCTTTTAGTAGTAGTAATATATGGTGTTGAAATTGTTAAAAACGATTAAGAATTACCGTTTAAAAAGAAAAACAGAACAACATTTTTTATATTTTTCATTGTTGAAAAAATGTTGACGTTGTTGAAAAAAATTTTTTTAACAGCCGTTGTTAAAAAATGATCTGCGGAAAAATAAAAAAATGTTGAAAAATTTGTTTTACTATTCCGTCTTTACATTGCTGATAATATCGTTTATTTGTCTTGCCAGCTTTGAATTTTTTTCCATTTCCTTTTCAATCTGGTCGATATTGTAGATGACCGTTGAATGGTGTTTGTCAAATTCCTCGCCTATATCTTCATAACTCATATTTGTCACTTTTCTGATAACATAGAAAGTGATTTTTCTCGCGTGGGATATATTGGCTTTCTGTACCTTGCTGTAGATATCCTCAACGGAAATTCCCGTTGTCCTGCTGACCTCGTCCACAATTTTCTGAATTGTGACGGGCAGGGGCTGGGTATCTTCCATAATGACTTTTATAACGCTTTGGGCCAAGGCAATCGTCGGAGTGTGATCGTTTATATCACAAAGGGCATAGAGTTTTTTTGTAACGCCTTCAAGCTGACGAATGTTGGATTTTATTTTTTCAGCAATATAGCTGACTACCTGATCTGAAATTTCAAAATTAAGAAGCTTTGCTTTGCGCTTTATTATTTCGCATCTTGTTTCAAATTCAGGGGGCTGGATATCAGCCAGCAGACCATCTTCAAATCTTGATTTCAGTCTGTCCGTCAGGGACTGAATATCTCTCGGCGGTCTGTCGGAGGTAAGAACGACCTGTTTTCCGCCGTATACCAGTGTGTCAAAGGTATGGAAAAATTCCTCTTCCGTTGATGTCTTGCCTGAAATAAACTGTATATCGTCAATCAGAAAAACGTCAATATTATTTCTGTATTTATTGTGGAACTCATCAATCGTCTTGTTCTGCAGCGCCTGGTAAAATTCATTGGCAAACTGTTCTGCCCGGACGTACATGATATTCATATCCGGAAAATTCTTTTCAACCTCGTGACAGATTGCATTTAGTATGTGCGTCTTTCCCAGACCGGAATTACCGTATATGAACAGCGGATTATAATTGCTGAAGCTTGAACCGGAGGAAAGTCTTGACCCCGGGTCAGAAGCCACGGCTTTAGCGGCGGCATAGGCAAATCTGTTGCTGGGACCCACAATAAAATTCTCAAAGGTAAACTGTGAATTTCTGTAATCCTCCAGATGCTTATCCTGATATGTGGTATTGCCGCTTTCTTTCTCGTTTTCAAAAACGTCGTCGCAGACATATGAAATATTTACTTTAAAACCCAGCACATTCTCAAAAGCTTCTTCAAAAAGCTCTCCGTACTGAGATGTTACAATCTCCAGATGCATTGGTTTTGGAAAACGCAGAGTAACGGTCGAATTATTGAAACCGTCAAATTTTACGATCTTTATCCATAGGTTATAAGCGGTTTCGTTAACTTTTGATTTTATATAATCCAGGACAGCCTGCCAAACGTCATTAAACGAATCCATATGTACCTCCTTCAGTTTTTTATATAAAAAAGCGTAATAATCTATTGTATAAAATCCATTATATCAGTTTTTAATTATTAAATCAATATTTAATTAAGAAATATATATCAATATATATATTTAATATATTAGTACAGAATAATACTTGTAAAATAAACAGCCGTATTGTATAATTGATTTTCAGGGAGGTGCAGTATGAGGATTTTTAAAAACCGCGGTGATATTTATTTTTCAAAAACGAATAAAAAAAGATCTGCCGAGCAGAAAATTCTGATTACTGCGCTGGTTCTCATTATTGTGTTTACCGTTGTTTTTGTGACTGTTTTAGCCGTCAGATATGATTTCAGCGCGAAAAAGTTTTTTGCGCCCGATAATCTGGAGTTAACAAATGTTTCCGACACACAGGAGGAACCTTTGCCCCAGGTCAGCGGAAAGACTAATTTTATCGTTCTTGTAAACAGCGATGAAAACCTGCTTTTCACCATTCTGGTTCAGGTGGATCTGGATAATATTTCATATAAAACAACCGTATTGAAAGCCGATACGCTCTGCGACGGGAACAGCCTTGCGGATATTTACAGTCAGTCCGGTGTCCAGAATGTTCAGACGGCGGTTGAAAGCCTGATGGGGACGGATTTTGATTATTATATTGATATGCAAAGCAGTGATTTTTCCGATTTTTTCGACGAGCTTGGTGTATTTAATTATCCAATCGCCTCTGAAATAAGATTCAGAAGTGAAGGTGAAAAGGTCAGCTATTCGGTCAGAATGAAAGCCGGGGAACAGGAGATAGACGGCAGTGAGTATATCAATCTCATCCGCTATTATGTTGACCAGGAGAATAATATTTCCGCCGCCAACGATCTGGTTTTAAACAGTCTTTTGCAGCAGATGAACAGTGAAAATCTTGAAAACAGTGAAACACTGTTCAATCTTTTTGTAGCGGCGGCAAATACCAATATTACCGTCAGGGATTTTTCCCTTGCGGGCGACGGTTTGACCGTCCTAGCGGATGAGCAGACGGGAGTGGGCGCATACAGCGCCGTTTGTGAATACGACGGAAATACCATAACGGATGAAAGTCTGCAGAAAGTAAAAGGATATTTTACGAAATAATTTTGTATAAAATAAAAGGTGAATTATGGATAAAGAGAGAATCATGAACGCTGTAAGGGAAATTCTGATTGCCGTTGGTGAAGACCCCGACAGACCCGGTCTGGCGGAAACGCCGAAAAGAGTGGCGAATATGTATGAGGAAATGTTTGCCGGACTTACGGAAGACCCGAAAAAGCATCTTAAATTTTTTGATGAAAAATCAAATGATGAAATGGTTATTGTAAGGGATATTCCCTTTTCATCCATGTGCGAGCATCATCTCCTGCCCTTTGTCGGCAAGGCGCATATCGCCTATATTCCCAGCGACAATGAGATCATCGGCCTTTCAAAGCTGGCGCGCATCGTTGACAATTTCGCGAAAAAGCCCCAGGTGCAGGAAAGGCTTACCCACGATATCGCAGATTTTCTCAATGACAATCTTCATCCCCAGGGCGTTGCGGTCATTATGGAGGCGGAGCATATGTGCATGACGATACGGGGAGCGAAAGCCCCGGGTGCAAAGACCCAGACCTCTGCCCTCAGAGGAAGAATGAGAACCGATGCCAGAACAAGAGCCGAAGTGCTGGCATTGCTTGTCAAATAATTTTTGAAAGAACAGTTTTATGATTTGGAAATGCAGAGATAAAAACATTGAATACGGCAAAAAAATCCTGATTATGGGGATTTTGAACGTCACCCCCGATTCTTTTTCAGACGGAGGAGATTATTTTTTTACCGAGGATGCCGTCAGCCGTGCCCTCGCGCTTGAGAAAGACGGCGCGGATATGATAGATATAGGCGGCCAGTCTACCCGTCCGGGACATACGCCGGTATCCGATAAGGAGGAATGGAGCCGTCTGGAGCCTGTTCTGACAGCGTTAAACGGCGTTTTGACAGTTCCGGTATCCGTGGACACTTATTATCCTTCTGTTGCCGAAAAAGCGCTTAGATCGGGCGCGGATATAATCAATGACGTCAGCGGTATTCTTTCCGGCAAAATGGCGGAAATTATCAGAAAGACCGGTGCGGGCTGGATCATCATGCATAACGGCCACGGTACGCCGGATGATGTAAAAAAGTTTTTTGAAAAATCAGCGGAAGAGTGCATTGCCCTCGGCATAAATCAATCTCAGATCTGCTTTGATATGGGTATCGGTTTTGATAAGGATTATGATGAAAATATGCGCCTTCTGGCGAATGTTGAAAAATATAAAATCAGCGGTTATCCGCTCCTGCTGGGTACTTCAAGAAAAAGGGTTATCGGGCAGGGTAGCAGTCAGCCGGAACCTAAGGAAAGGACATACGGCAATATTGCGGCGGATACGGCGGCAATCTTCGGCGGAGCGGATATCATCCGTATCCACGATGTAAAAAATGAAAAACAGGGCATTTTAATGGCCCAAAATATGAAAGGATATGTTGAATTATGATTTGTGCAACAACAAACACACTTGAAAACGGAGTCATCACCGAATACAAAGGAATCGTCACCGGCGAGGTTGTGAGCGGTATAAATTTCATTAAGGATTTCGGCGCTTCTATCAGAAACTTTGTCGGCGGCCGTTCCAGCGGCTATGAAGAGGAACTGACAAAAGCCCGTGAAAACGCCCTTGCGGAAATGCAGTCCAGAGCGTCCCAGATGGGCGCCAACGCTGTTGTGGGTGTTGATATTGATTATGAGGTGCTGGGTCAGGGCAATATGCTTATGGTGTCCGCCACAGGCACAGCCGTTGTAGTCAGAGATAAATAAAAATGGATAAAATCTTAATCAGGGACTTAAAAATATTTGCTTATCACGGTGTAAATCCCGAGGAAAAGCGCGACGGTCAGCATTTTGTTTTTGACATAGATTTAAGTGTCAATATGACAAAAGCGTGCTATTCCGATGACGTAAACGATACCGTAAGCTACGCAAAGGTGATAAAAACGGTAAAACGAGTCGTCACAGGGGAAAAATATGACCTGCTTGAAAAAGTGGCTCAAATCACCGCTGACGCCATCCTTGAAGAATATCCTGAGGTATTTTCCGTGGATATAACGCTGAAAAAGCCTGAGGCGCCTGTAAAGGCGGATTTCGGCTGGGTAGGCGTTCGGATTTCACGGGAGAGATAATTTATTATAAATACTTTTTCAGAGGGCATATGGAATACATAATCAGTATCGGTACCAATATAGGCGACAGAAAAGAGAATATGGACAGATGTATCGAAGCGGTGGGCTTGCTGCCCGGCACACAGGTCAGGGAGCGTTCCGCTCTTTATGAAACGGAGCCTGTGGGTTACAGCGACCAGCAGAATTTTTACAACATGCTGCTGAAAGTCGAGTCGGCGTTTGATCCCCATGAAATGCTGGGAGCCTGCCTGGGCATAGAGGCGGGTTTCGGCAGGGAGAGAAAGATACGCTTCGGTCCCAGAATCATAGATGTGGATATAATTTTTGCCGGAGATTTAAAAATAAACAGCGAAAATCTTATCCTTCCTCACCCCAGATACAGGGAAAGGCGCTTCATTCTGGAGCCTCTGCTGGATTTGTTTCCTGACGGTTTGGTGTACGGTACGGATATAATGCCGTTTTTAAAAAAAATCAGCGGACAGGAAATTAAAAAAATCAATCCATAAAAGAAAAAAGCAGGAATATTTCCTGCTTTTTTCTTTACATAAATGAGGCTACGGAATCGACGAAATTCGCTACCTTGTCAACGGTTTTTTTCATCGTCTTTTTCGCGGAATTGCTGCTGGTCTTTGTTGCGCCCATAATCGCTACAGCGGAACAGACAGCCAGCGTCGCGCCCATTGCTTTCATCATGTTTGCAGTTGTTTTTTTGTTCATAACATTTTCTCCTCCTGCACGTTTCGTGCAGTAATATTATCTGCATTACAGCAAATAATAAAATGCTGAAAATTTGTTATTTAAAAATATTATTTCCAAAAAAGCGGAGGATTCTGCATTGACAATTTATCATAATAATGATAGAATAATGATAGAAAAATTTTGGAGATGATTTTATGTTTAAAATAAGACCTGTAACGGACTTGAGAAATAATTTTTCTGATATTTCAAAGGAAGTTCACGAAAATCAGGAGCCTGTTTTTTTAACGAAAAACGGATATGGCGATATGGTCGTTATGAGTATGGAACAGTACGGCAAAATCATGGAGGACAGTTTTATCGCTAAAAGGCTTAAAGCTTCTGCCGCTGAGGCGAAAGAAACAAAAAAACGATTTGATTTTTTTGAAACCGCAGAAGAAATGAGGAAAAAGCTGAATGAAAAAGTATAAAATCATTATGCTCCCCTCTGCAAAAAGAGATTTGGAAAATATGGTTGACTATCTGTCCCTTTTTTATCCAAGCACCGCGATGAAAAAATATGACAAAATCATAAAAACAATTTCTCTCTTACAGGAACAACCGCAGATGTGTGAAATTTATCCCTGCGATGTTTCCGATCTGCAGTTTCGGAAAATGGTGGTTGATGAATATTTGGTCTTTTATACAGTTATAGAAGATACAGTGGAGATTCACGCCATAATCAACGGAAAAACAGATTACGCAAAAAATTTATTTACATAAGTTAACGGGCTGTCAGGTATTCTCCCAACAGCCCGTTAATATTTTTTATCTTTTAGGATAAGGGTCTTTTATATCGGTGATGCCCAATAAATAATCCGTGCTGGTGTTATAAAATTCAGCGAGTTTTATTAATACTTTGGTTGGTATATCATTTTTTCCAATTTCATATTGATTATACCCTGTTTGCGACATACCTAAAATTTCACCTATATATTTTTGCGTTAAATCTCTGTCTTCTCTCAATTCTCTTATTCTGTTATACATATTAATTCCTCCCAAAATTAATATATCATAACGTAAAATAAGTTATTGACTTTTAACTTAAATTAAGTTAAAATAATTTTATTACATATGTTAAAGAAAAGAGAATGAATATGAAAGATGAAATTGTAATTACAAGAAAAAAGCCGCGGGGAGAGAGCAGTTACAGGGTCTTTTCTGTAAGACTGAAAAAAGATACGATTTCACAGCTTGACAAAATCGCTTTTGAGAAAAACCGTTCAAGAAATGAAATCATAAATATTCTTTTAGATTATATGGTTGACGAATATAAAAACGAGCTATAAAGCTATAAAAATAAACCCCGGCAGATTCTGCCGGGGGGTATTATTATACAAATATTAGTCGTTTGCGTGACCTGCCGCACCGAATACAACATCAATCTTGTGCGCAACGACCTCTTCAATCAGATCTCTTGCGGGAGTGAGATACTGACGCGGGTCAAAGTGTGTCGGATTCTCCGCAAAATGCTTTCTGATTGCGGCGGTCATAGCGATACGGATATCGGAATCCACGTTGATTTTGCATACCGCCATGGAAGCAGCCTCTCTGAGCATATCCTCAGGAATACCGATTGCGTCGGGCATTTCACCGCCGTACTGGTTGATCATCTTGATGTGTTCCTGGTTAACGGATGAAGCGCCGTGAAGAACGATTGGGAAACCGGGGAGCTTCTCGCCCACTTCTTTCAGAATGTCGAATCTGAGCTGGGGCTTCTGACCGGGCTTGAACTTGTATGCGCCGTGGCTTGTGCCGATGGCGATAGCCAGGGAATCAACGCCTGTCCTTGTTACGAAGTCATAAACCTCCTCCGGCTTTGTGTAGGAAGCGTCCTCAGCGTCAACATTTACGTCATCCTCAACGCCGGCAAGTGTGCCCAGCTCGCCCTCAACAACAACGCCGTGGTCATGCGCGTACTCAACAACCTTTTTGGTAAGAGCGATATTTTCCTCATAAGGAAGGGATGAGCCGTCGATCATAACGGATGTGAATCCGCCGTCAATGCAGGATTTGCAGGTCTCAAAATCGGGACCGTGGTCAAGGTGAAGGGCGATGGGAAGTCCTGTTTCCTCAGCGGCAGCCTTTACCATAGCCACAAGATAGTCGTGAGAAGCATATTTTCTCGCGCCTGCGGAGCACTGCAGGATAACCGGCGCGTTGAGCTTCTTCGCCGCGCGGGTGATACCCTGTACGATCTCCATATTGTTTACGTTAAAAGCGCCGATGGCGTAGCCGCCCTCGTATGCCTTTTTAAACATTTCAGTAGTAGTAACTAATGGCATAATGAAATCTCCTATACTTTGTAATGTAATGGCTTGGTGATTCTCACCGCAAATATTATACATCAATGATAAAAAAATATCAATAAAAATGTTTTTTGTATGTTTATAAAAATCGAGTGTGAACTTTTAAAGCGTTTGTTCGTCGGATGTTTCAACGTATTCCAGTATGTCCTCGACCTTGCAATTCAGTATTCTGCATAGGTCATTTATTGTCAGTGTGCTGATTCCCTGATTTTTTCTTAGCCTGTTAATTGTGGAACTGCTTATATTATGCTTTTGTATCAAAGTATATGTGCTTATGCCTTTTTCTTTAATAGTTTTCCAAAACGGGTCGTAAATAATCATATTATATTATCACCAGTTTAAAGGATAAAATATGGTCACATACTTGACAATGGTCGTAATAACGACTATAATTGCCTATAGTTACTATTAAGACTATAAAGAAGTATTGTCTTACACGGATATAAACACAACATAGTAGAGGAGATTAAATAATGACCAGTGAGCAAAACAGAGTGTTAGTTGAATTAGAAGAAAAAATAATAAAGAACAGATTAGAAGGAAAAGATACGTCTTGGATTGAAACGGAAGAAGAATTAATTGATTTAAAACATGCCTTGATTAAAGAGCTTAACATAAAAGAATATTCTACATACGAAGGCACAAGAATAGATGTCCATGACTACAGTAATAAAATAAGATACATTATTATGGAAAACGCTGAAATTCTGGAATCGCCAATGGACACCGAAAAACAGGGCGGCTGTTATGTGGCTACCTGTGTATACGGTTCATACGACTGTCCGCCGGTATGGACCTTGCGAAGATTTCGTGACGATATCCTTGCTCACAATGTGTTCGGCAGACTGTTTATTCGTTTCTATTACGCGACAAGTCCCACGGCAGTCAGGTTATTCGGAAAACAAAAATGGTTTCATAAACTTTTCAAAACACCTCTTGATAAATTCGTAAAAAAATTACAGGAAAACGGTGTGGAAAATACGCCGTATAACGATTGAGGAGGTGAGAATATGTGGTGTCCGTATTACAAGGACGGCGAATACAAATGCGATCTGTGCAAAAACACGGTGACCGAGGCGAAGCATGATAACTACTGCACCGACTGGAACGGCACAAATTATCAGGACTGCGATATATACAAAAGATATGCATAACAAAAAGGAGCTGTGAATATCACAGCTCCTTTTTGTTATGATGTTTTCGTAGGGGCGATGACTCATCGCCCTCTCTGACAGGTGGTTGTTTTTCTTTTTATTCCTCACTTATCGTCATACGTAATAATTTCCTTGGCGATATATATCGGTCTGTTTTTGGTCTGGATATAGTTCCTTGCCAGGTATTCGCCGATAATGCCGATGGAGAAAAGCTGTATTCCGCCGATAAAGGTGATGATGATAACCAGCTGTGTAAAGCCGTCCACACTGATATTGTTTACCAGTTTTCTGATAATCGTCACAATGGCGTATATAATACTGAACAGCGTTGCCAGCGAGCCTATGACCGACGCGAACTTAAGGGGCGCTGTTGAAAAGGCGATGATTCCCTCAAAGGCGTATTTGATAAGCTTTATGAAATTAAAGCTGCTTTTGCCCGCCTGACGTTCCTTTGCGGTATAAGGGATATAGACCGTGTTAAAGCCTACCCAGCTGAACAGACCCTTTGAAAATCTGTGGAATTCACCCATGGAGAGCAAGGCGTCACGGACGCTCTTTCTGAAAGTTCTGAAATCGGAAGCGCCGCTTTGAAACGGAATCTCCGTGAATCTGTCAGCTATTTTATAAAAGGCGTTTTTGCACATTGCCGTGAATTTGCCCTCGTGCCGGTCCTCCTGACAGGCGCATACGCAGTCGATATCCGCATTTTCGTCCAGCATTTTCACCATTTTTTTAACAATGGCAGGGTCCTGCTGCAGATCGGCGTCAATGATGGAAACCAAATCGCCGCAGGCGTGCTGAAGTCCGGCGTACATTGCCGACTCTTTGCCGAAATTCCTTGAAAAATTAATGATCTTTATATTGCACGGACTGGACTTCTTAATTTCTTTCAGCTTTTCAAAGGTGTTGTCGGCGCTGCCGTCGTTGACAAAAACCACCTCGTAATCCTCTGTAATGGGAAAATTATCATTTATGGACTGAATAAAGGGGTCTACATTTTCAGCTTCGTTGTAACACGGAACGATAAAAGAAAGTTTCATCTTTCCACATCCTTATAAAAAATAGCCAAGGCGGCAAATACCACCTTAGCCATTTTAAACCATTATAATGAATGTGTCAACTTAATCTTTCTTACCCTTAAGCAACGGTGACAGCGGTTTGTAAATTATCATGCAGACGATTGCGCAGATAAGCGCTTTTACGAATGTAAAGGGAACATTGAAGATCAGAAGTGCCTGGAAGATATTTTCCACACTGGGCAGGATAGCCTGATACATATCAAGCACCGCGTTTTCCGGAAAGCCCAGAACGGAATAATAAAGCGGATAGATCAGGAAATAGTTTGACGGCAGGGAGACCAGCGCCATTGCGGCGGCGCCGGAAACGCCGGCGATAACAGCGCCTTTTTTTGTTTTAAAGCGCTTGTAGATCAATCCTGCCACAAGGGAAAACACAGCGCCCAGAATGAAATTTGACAGCTCGCCCACTCCGGCGCTGGAGGTAGCGGCCATATGAATTAGGTTCCTCAGCAGACAGATGATTACACCTGCCACGGGGCCGTAGGCAAAGGCGCCGATAAGTTCCGGCAGGTCCGAAAAATCAAGTTTTATAAAGCTGGGAATGATAGGGATGGAAATTTCAATGTACTGCAGTATAACGCCTACTGCGGTCAGCATTGCCGTGCCTGTGATTACTCTGATTTTTTTGTTTTTCATTTTTTCTCCTTTTTGGGCAAAAGAGAAGCCCCGACACGTTTGTGTCAGGGCGCAAATGCTTTGACCGGCGGCTGATATGTATATTTTGTTAAATCAGCCAAACATTTTCTCTCATCCGGACTCAGAGACAACCGAGTAGGAAATTATCTCAACACCGTCGGTATCGGAATTTCACCGATTCAGCCGTATTGCTACGGGTCGCGGACTTTTACCGCCGGTGGGGAATCGCACCCCGCCCTGAAAATATTTAGTCAGACTATTGTCTGCAATAATTATTATATGCCGCAGATAGGATTTGTCAATACCCTGCGGACAATTTTGTTTTTATATTAAAAAGCATTGTGTAAATTTGCTGTGCCCGTAAATAATAGAAAGAAATACGGAGAAAAATAAAAAAGGTGATACATGTGGAATTTCTTTATATCCTTATTCTTTCCTTTGTTTCGATTGCGGTATTGTTCGTTCTGACAAAGCTCAGCGGCAGCAGGCAGATAAGCGAGATGAGTTTTTTTGACTATATTGTCGGAATTTCTATCGGTTCCATTGCCGCGGAGATGGCAACGAATATTGACCTTGAATGGTGGAAGGGAATAACCGCCATGACCTTTTACGCACTGACAGGGATCGTGTTATCCTATATCTCCCAGAAAAGCCTGAAAGCGAGGAAATTTATTTCCGGTCAGCCCATTATTCTTATTGAAAAAGGCAAAATTTTAAGAAAAAATCTGAACAAGGCTAAAATTGAAATAAACGATCTGCTGACCAGCGCCAGAAGCAACGGTTATTTTAACCTGGCGGATATAGAGTACGCCATTATGGAAACGACGGGAAAAATCAGCTTTATGCCCGTGGCGCTGAAAAGACAGCTCACGCCCAAGGACTTCAATTTTGCCCCAATGGCGGACGGACTTTATATCAATGTTATCATTGACGGGCGTATAATGGAGAAAGACCTGAAAAACGCGGACATGACAAAAAAAGAACTTAAGGAGCAGCTGAAAGACAGGGGCAAAAAAGCGGAGGATATCCTGCTTGCCACGGTGGATAATAAAAAACAGTTGACAATCTTTGAAAAGTAGACTATAATGCTCATATGAACAATTATTCATATGAGGTGCATAGAATGGAAGAGAATGAATTTCTTGATGAAGAGATCGTCTACGACCTGGCGGATCTGTTCAAGGTCTTTTCGGACTCAACGAGGATACGTATTCTTGTTGCCCTTTTTGACGGGGAGCTTTGCGTAGGCGATATTGCCCAGAAGCTGGAGATGAGCCAGACGGCCATATCCCACCAGCTGAGGGTGCTTAAACAAAATCATTTAATTAAATACAGGCGTCAGGGTAAGAGTATGATTTATTCCCTTTCTGATGACCATGTAAAAACAATCATTAATTGTGCCACAGAGCACGTGGAGGAATAATTATGAAAAATGAACACAATCATAACGAATGTGAAATCTGCGGAAATGAACATAGCCATGACGAACATTGCCATAATCATGATGACGGCTGCGGCTGCGGACATGACCACGCCCATGAGGAGCTGAACAAAAAAGAGTTTATTTTCAAGGTAGCCGCATCAGGTATACTTCTTGCAGCGGGATACATACTCAACGAGCTGTCCGAAAGAGGAATCGCCGATATTCCGAGTTTTATATATCTTATCTGCTTTGGCATATCGTATCTTATCGTCGGCTTTTCTATTATTAAAGAGGCGGTTGAGGGAATTATTCACGGCGATATATTCAATGAAAATTTCCTGATGAGCATAGCGTCCATAGGCGCTTTTGCCGTTGGCGAATATGTTGAGGGCTGCGCCGTT
This sequence comes from Eubacterium sp., assembly GCA_017886765.1. GTDB lineage: Bacteria > Bacillota > Clostridia > Oscillospirales > Acutalibacteraceae > Eubacterium_R. Next base: position 11,911 of record JAGHJI010000062.1, on the reverse strand, counting down.
ATGTTCCTGTTTACCATAGGAGAGTTTCTGCAGAGCCTTGCGGTACAGAGAAGCAGGAAATCCATTAAGGATATGCTGGAACTCAAGTCCCAGGAGGTTACGGTGATCCGGGATAATGCGGAGGTTACCATATCACCGGATCAAGTTAAAATCGGGGATGTTATGGTAATCCGACCCGGTGAAAAACTGGATATTGACGGTGAGATTGTTGAGGGCTGCGCCGAGCTGGATATGAAAGCGCTTACCGGTGAATCCATACCTGTATCCAAAGCGCCCGGCGACGAGGTACTCGCCGGCTCGGTGGATGTGGACGGCGCCATCAAAGTAAGGGCGACAAAGGAATATAAGGACTCAACGGTTGCAAAGATCCTGGATATGCTTGAAAAAGCCGAGGACAAAAAAAGTAACGCCGAGCATTTTATTACAAGATTTGCCCGTATCTATACGCCTATCGTATGTCTGATCGCGCTGGCAGTTATTCTCATTCCTCCCCTTTTCCTTGGCGGAGAGTGGAGAGAATGGATATACAGAGGCCTTTCCGTACTGGTCGTTTCCTGTCCGTGCGCCCTGGTTATTTCCATACCCCTGAGCTTTTTCAGCGGAATCGGCGCCTGTTCAAAAGAGGGCATTCTGGTCAAGGGCGGCAACTATCTGGAGATGCTTGCCAAGGCAGATACCGGCGTGTTTGATAAAACGGGAACAATTACAAGCGGTAAATTTGAGTACGTAAAATGCGAGTGCTATAACTGCCATTGCAGTGATAATCAGCACCGGGAGCTTTTGGGTATTATTGCGGCATGCGAAAAGTATTCAACGCATCCCCTGGCAAAATCCATCAGCCTTGCCTTTGGTCACTATGCCGACGGCTTCGACGTTAAAGACGCCAGAAATTATGCCGGAAAAGGTGTTTCCGCCGTTGTTGACGGAGTCAAATATTATGTCGGCAACGACAAGCTGATGAAGGAAATCGGCGTTGATTTTGTGGAAACGAAATGTATAGGAACGGCTGTGTACTGCGCCAGTGAAACGGAATTTAAGGGCGACATCGTATTTGCCGACATTATAAAGCAGGACAGCAAGGAAGCGCTTGCCGATCTGCACCGCATGGGTATTACGCACACGGTAATGCTTACCGGTGATAAGGAGCCCATCGCAAAGGATATCGCGAAAAAAGCAGGAATCGACACGGTTTACGCAAAGCTTCTTCCGGATGAAAAGGTGGCTAAGGTAAAAGAGCTTCAGGACAGCGGAAGAACCGTTCTTTATACAGGTGATGGTATTAATGACGCGCCCGTTCTCGCGCAGGCTGACCTTGGTATCGCCATGGGCGGAATTGGTTCAGATGTGGCGATAGAGGCGTCTGATATGGTGATTATGGGCGACTCTCTTTCAAAGATTCCAAAGGGGCGCAGGATTGCGAAAAAGGCAATGGCGACCGTTCGGGAAAATATTATTTTCTCTCTTGTTGTTAAAATATTGATTATCATCGGTTCAACCTTAGGCATTTTTGATGAAAACGCCATGTGGCTGGCGGTGTTCGGTGATGTGGGCGTATGCCTCATTGCCGTGGCAAATTCCATGCGCACCATGATATCCCGAAAGAAAAAATAATGTAAAAAGAAAGAGGCTGCGATATGCAGCCTCTTTTTTATCGTATGAAATATGTTAAACTTGTGATTTGCGCATACGCGCGGATGTTACCATCTTTTGAGTCGCAAAAGATGGTAACCGAGAAAACGACCAAAGGGGAGGCGCAGGCTTATTCCACTTTGGAAACCCCTTTTTGCTCGCCGTGACGCACTTACAACCGTAGGGGCGATTATCAATCGCCCGTAACACAATTAAAAATACAAAACGCTGTTTAAACGCTTTTGGTAATCCTTATTTTTTCAGCGCGCGCTGAATTGCCTTGACGATTTCAACAATCGGGATGACGCAAACGGAAAGCGCAAGGGAAATCCCGTATTCCGTCAGGCTGATATGGGCAAAGCCGAATGCCTGCTCAAGAAACGGAATATAAATGACCGCGGTTGAAAGCACAAGGCTCAGGACCATAGCGCCCACAAGATACCAGTTGATACCGCCCATCTGAACGATGGACTGGCGGCGGGAACGCATATTGAAGGAGTGGAAAATTTCCGACATGGCTAGCGTAAGAAATGCCATGGTCATGCCGTTTTGATGAATGACCTCCTCCGTTCCCGCAGCAAGCGTTATGCCAAGCTGATTTGTGCCGAAGAAATAGGCAAGCAGTGTCAGCAGGGATACCATAAGTCCCTGGTATACCACGTCAAATCCCAGTCCTCCCGCAAAAATACCGTCTTTTGAATTACGGGGAGCGCGGTTCATAATGTTTTTTTCACCCTTTTCCAGTCCCAGTGCCAGAGCCGGGAAGCAGTCTGTGATCAGGTTGATCCAGAGCAGATGAACAGGCTCGAATATCGTAAAACCGAAAAGCGTAGCGACAAAAATGGATACGACCTCGGACAAATTGGAGGAAAGCAGGAACTGTATGGAATTTCGGATATTGTCATAAATTCTTCTGCCCTCTTCAACAGCAGATACGATGGTGGCGAAGTTATCGTCCGCAAGCACCATATCCGCCACGTTCTTTGTTACATCTGTGCCGGTGATGCCCATGCCGATACCGATATCGGCGTTTTTGATGGACGGCGCGTCGTTGACACCGTCGCCGGTCATTGCCGTTATTTTGCCTTTCGTTTTCCATGCCTTTACGATTCTTACCTTGTGTTCGGGCTGGACACGGGCGTAAACTGAAAATTTCTCAATCTCACGGGGCAGATCATCGTCGCTGATTTTGTCAAGCTCGGCACCGGTGATTGCTCCGCTTTCGTTCTCAATAATACCAAGCTCCTTGGCTATGGCAACCGCCGTATCCTTATGGTCTCCCGTAATCATAATCGGTCTGATTCCGGCGGAGCGGCATTCCTTGATCGCATCCACGACTTCCGGACGTACCGGGTCGATCATACCGGTAAGGCCTATATAACAAAGCTCTTTTTCAAGGGAGTCAGCCGCGTCGCTTTCAGGTTTGGATTTATAAGTTCTCATAGCGCAGCAGAGAACACGCAGAGCCCTGTCCGCCATTTCCTTGTTTTCAGCCAGAATTTGATTTTTCTTTTCCTCCGTCATCGGCACGGCTTTGCCGTTTTCATAGTATGATGTGCAGCGGGACAGAACCACGTCAGGCGCGCCTTTTGTATACTGAATAAAGCCATGGTCTGACTGATGAACGGTGGACATCATTTTCCTGGATGAGTCAAAGGGCGCTTCCATAATCCTGGGGAAGGATTTTTCCAAATCGTATTTGGGCATTTCAAGCTTGTGCGCATAGGCTACCAGCGCCGCCTCTGTCGGCTCGCCCTTGACCTCTCCGTCCTGCTGAAGTTCCGCGTCGCAGCACAGCGCCATTGCGGAGGCAAGGAGTTTTTCATCACTGCCCTTGTGTTCCACAACGGTCATTTTGTTCTGTGTCAGTGTTCCGGTCTTATCAGAGCATATGATCTGGGTACACCCCAGCGTTTCAACTGCGGTCAGCTGACGAATAACAGCGTTGCGCTTGCTCATTTTGGTTACGCCTATGGAGAGTACGATGGTAACAACGGCGGCAAGGCCCTCAGGTATAGCGGCAACCGCCAGAGATACGGCGATCATGAAGGTGTCAAGCACGGAGCTGAAGCTTAGATCACCGCCCGTGACAACAGCGCGGATAATATCAAAAGCGAAAATAAATACGCAGATTCCTAAAACTAAAAAGGATAAGACCTTTGAAAGCTGGTTAAGCTTGATTTGCAGCGGCGTTTCATTTTTCTCGGCAGTTGTGAGCGCATCGGCAATTTTTCCCATTTCGGTATCCATACCTGTTGCTACCACAACCGCTTTTCCGTGACCGTAAACCACATTGGAGCCCATGTAGCACATATTCTTTCTGTCGCCCAGAGGGATGTCGTCACTGCCCAATGGGTCTATTTCCTCCGTCTGTTTATTGACGGGAACGGACTCCCCGGTAAGGGCGGCTTCTTCAATTTTCATTGACGCGCAGGAAACGATACGGCAGTCCGCAGGAACGCTGTCGCCGGCTTCAAGCACAACCACGTCGCCGATAACCAGATCTTCTGATTTAATGTCTGTCAGTTTTCCGTCACGGATTACCTTGGAAGTTGCCGCGGCAATCTCCTGCAGCGCTTCAATCGCCTTTTCCGCTTTGCTTTCCTGATAAACGCCCAGCACGGCGTTTATGATGACTACAATCAGAATGATAACAACATCGGCATAGCCCTCGCCCTCACCGCCGATGTAAGCAGTTACGGCAGATATAACGGCGGCAACGATCAGAATAATGATCATCGGGTCGGCAAGCTGCATTAAAAATCTATGAATAATTGATTCTTTTTTGCCTTCGGCAAGTTTGTTTTTTCCGTTTCTTTCAAGCCTTTCGGCAGCCTGGGAGGAGGTCAGTCCGTTTTCCGATGATTTGACTTCCTCATAGACCCGGGAAACATTTTTTAAATATTCTTTCATATGATCCCTTCCTTATGTAATAGGAATATATTTGCGGGAGGCGGTCCGTAATTAAAAAAATAACCCGTACATAGTATTACACTATGTACGAGTCTCATTCTTTAAAACTAAACCAGCCACATAGGCAAGCTGTTGATTTAGCTCACGTTATGTTTATTCACGCGGAACTACTCCCCCGAATTGACTATATTATACCATATTATTCCGGAAATGTCAATAAGAAATTAGCCTTGTGTCTATTATTGCGGACTTTAATTATAAACGGCGTTGCATTTTCCGTCGATTTTCTTACATGCTTTGTCAATATGAAGAAGCTGGAACAGCCGGTTTCTGATCGCGTCCGCAAGGGTGCCCGCCAAAAATACGAACAGAATCGTAAACAGCAGACAGGGCAGCAGTTTTAAAACCCTGTAATCCAGCATCGGGGAAACCAGCTCTTTAAAAATAGGATAGATATCTTTCTGAGAATGAACGAGATATACGGCGAATGCCCCGGAAGAAAAGAATGCGATTATTTTGTTGATTTTTGCGCCGAAACGCAGCCTTGAAAAGAGCATTACCAGCCCCACTGCGGCGATTACAACAAAGGGAGACGTGTAGGAAACAACAAAATAAGGGGAAACCGGATTCTCCCTGCCGGTGCAGATAAAATGTATAATCCATATGATAACGTCGTTTACGATAACCAGTATGGCAAACACATATGTTTTTACTTTTTCAAGTCCGCCCTCATCGGTATATCTCCTGATTACCGCGCCCAGGGCGTACATAACCGTCATCCAGAGCACGCTGTAACCGCGTTCCGTGAAAAAGAGCTTTTCGTTAAATTCACCCAGAATGTCTACCGGCAGCGCATACAGCATAGGTAAAACCGAGAAGAAAATCAGCATCATTGCCAGGAAAAATCCGTTTTGTTTATTGGACTGATTTAAAACCAGCTTATTGATCAGCGGCATAAAAAAGCATAAGACAAAATATTGCGTAAAAAACCAGTACGCGTCTGTTGATACCGGTAAAAAGGAACGCAGAATCTCCGTTGCATCCCAACTGCCGTTTATTGCCTGTACAATCACTGTGAGCAGAACATTATAGAAAACGACCTGAAGCCACAGCAGTATAATTCTCGACAGTCGGAATTTCGTGTGCAGACTGACATAACCGCTTATGATAATAAAACAATTTACCGCGCTGTAACAGAAAATTTCAATAAACCATACGATTTCATACTTGAAGGATGAGACCTCTGTTTCCGTCAGCAGGCCGCTGCGTGAGAGGGTGTGCAGCATAACGATCATCATCATCGCAAAGCATCTTAAAAGGTCAATACCCCAGTTTCTGACCGGTCTGCTTTTGGGTATCTGATTTGAGTTGATTTCACTTTTCATAATAAGAACTCCAAAAAAATTCACGGAGGAAGTTTAGCTCCGTGAATTTATTCTGCTGAATGTTATACTCTTGCCACCATTTCTCCGTATTCTTCCTTGCTCTTTCTGATAAACTCCTCCACCTGTTTTGCAGACGGCATAGCGTCGGAGCAGGAATGGGCGGAAATCAGAATGGAAGCGGAGGCGGAGCCGAATTCCAGACATTCGATGATCTCTTTGCCCTGCAGCAGACTGTAAAGGAAAGAAGAACCGTAGCCGTCGCCGCCGCCGAAGCCCTTGAGCTTGACAGCAGGGAAAGGCTTGATGGAATAAAATTTACCGTCATTCGTATACGCGGTGGAGCCCTCTTTGCCGTGTTTTATTACACAAATCGCGGCGCCGAAAGACTGCCAGTATTTAGCGGATTCCATATCGGAGTCCTTAACGCCGACGATTCCTTCTGTCAGATCAAATTCTTCTCTTGAGCCCATGATGATGTCCGCATTCTGCGCCACAAGGCTGTAATAAACAGCAATCTCATCCTTGGATTTCCATGTATATTCACGGTAATCTATATCAAAAATAATTCTGACATTGTTTTTCTTTGCAAGCATCATTGCCTTAAGGCACGCTTCACGTGAGGGGGATTTGGCCAGCGCGGTACCGCTGATTACGATCGCTTTTGCCGAAGCGATATATTCCTCCTCAATATCCTCCGGCGCCATGCAGAAATCAGCCACGTTGTCACGGTACATAAGGATTGACGATTTTTCCTTTGACAGAATTTCCGTAAAGGTCAGTCCGATGCACTCTCCGTTTTTCGCTCTGGTAATATGACTTGTGTCAATGCCTTCCTTTTCAAAATAATCCACTACAAAGTCGCCGAACTGGTCGTTGCTGACACAGCCGCAGAAACCGACCTTGCAGCCAAGACGGGCAAGACCTACCGCAATATTTGCCGGAGAGCCGCCTACGTATTTGTTAAAGTTGGATGACGCACTCAGCGGCATATACATATCCGTCGGGTTAAAATCAATGGCGATTCTGCCGATGGGAATAAAGTCAAGGGGCTTTGACATGTCAAATTCAACATATTTCATAAATCTTTACCTCATTAAAAATTATTATGCTTTATTGTCAGTTCCGAAGATCAGGATATGCTTTTTGGCGTTTTGGTAAGCGCCTTCCACTTCGGCTGCCTGCAGATCATAATAGCCGTTTATTTTACCGTCATTATACCATTTATTCACAGTGTTTTCAACAGAATCAAAGGTAGCGGTGGCGATATTGATTTTTTTGATTCCGGTATGGGCGCATCTGACAAAATCGTCGGGAGTGATTCCCGTACCGCCGTGAAGAACAAGGGGCACGTCGGTATTTTTTTCAACCTCTTCCAGAATATCAAATCTCAGCTTCGGAGCGCTTTTGTAATTTCCGTGGGCGTTGCCGATGGCGATCGCCAGAGCGTCAACTCCGGTTTCGGTTTCAAAGCGCACCGCGTCCTCTACCTTGGTGCAGTTGATGGCAATATCCTCGGAGCCGTCCTCGGAGCCGCCTACACAGCCGATCTCCGCCTCCACCGCCGCGTCATACTCCGCCGCAGCGGCGATGACCTTTTTCGTAAAATCTATATTTTCATCAAGGGGCAGATGGGAGCCGTCGAACATAACGGAGGTAAATCCCAAATCAAGCGCCTGACTGATTTTTTCCATGGTTTTGCCGTGGTCAAAATGAACGGCAACCGGCGTGTCAGCGTTTTCCGCCGCGGCCACCATTAACGGCCCGATAACTTCCAGCGGACTCTGTTTCAGCCTTACCTCGGCAATCTGTAAAATAACGGGCGCATTCAGCTCCTTTGCAGCCTGGAGCACGCCCAGCACCATCTCCATATTCGCGACGGAAAAGGAGCCGACCGCATAGCCGCCGTCCTGTGCGTCCGCCAGAAGATCACGCATATTAACAAGCATTGGTATTTCCTCATTTAAATTAATTTAATAAAAGCGAGTTGGCCGTAAGCCGAGTTCTGTCGTGGGCAATTATCTATCTCGACGCGGAATTGCTCCCGCGCTCCAGCCATCCTTCAAAGTTATGTGTCGAGCAAACAACCCTTTAGTCGATGTTGCAGCGGATGGGGTTTACATGGCAGGAAATGTCTCCACTTCCTCGGTGAGCTCTTACCTCGCCTTTCCACCCTTACCTCAGGTCGACGATGACGGAAACCTTCAACCTATGTGAGGCGGTATATTTCTGTTGCACTTTCCCTAAGGTCACCCTCGGCGGCCGTTAGCCGTCATCCTGCTCTGTGCTGCTCGGACTTTCCTCATACAACCATCCTGACAGATTCGTTCATTCCGGAAGTACGCAATTGCCAAGCCAACTCGCATATATATTTTATTCCAAGTAAGAACCTATGTCAATTATAATTTACAAAATGACTGTTGAAATCATTGCTGATATGCAGTAAGATATTCGTGGAGGTGATAGGATGCCGCGTTTTGAAAACAAAGGCTTTGATCCCGAAAAAAGAAACCGCAATAACGATTTGGACAGAACTGTGCCGGAGGATGAAAACTATTACGGCTTTAATCCGGTGGATCTGGATTTTAATAACAGGCAGAGAAAAAAAGATGTGTTGCAGGATAATCAGTATAATCCGTATGACCAGCAGGGTATCAACCCCTGTGACACATCGCCGCAGACGCAGCAGACAAACGATATTCAGCCGCCTCAGCGTTTCAGAAGTGAGAGCGCCGGTGACTTTGAACGTCCGATAAATACGGGACAAAATAACAGGAGAAAACCGGACAAGTCAAAAAGAACTTCCCCCCATTCCTCTAAAAAAGACAAAAAAACCGCCGGAAAAGGGAAACTGCCCCGAATGTCCGTGGGCAAGGGTATACTGGCGTTCGTATTGGTGCTTGTTCTGATTCTTGTGGGCTCGGTTGGCGTTGTTATGGGCAGAATAAATTATAATGATAAGGAAGAAAACACATATGTGTCCGCCGACACCCTTGAAAGCAGCTCCATGGTTAAAAATATTTTGATTTTGGGCGTTGACGCCAGGTCTGACGAGGACGCCGAACAGACCCGTTCCGACACGATGATGCTGGTATCCCTTGATATGCGCCACCGCTGTATAAAAATGGTATCGTTTTTGAGAGATACCTGGGTGTATATCCCCACGCTCGGTTATGAGCAAAGGCTGAATGCCGCCTGTTCTTCCGGCGGATACCAAGGCGTGGTGGACGCAATAGAATACAATTTCGGTATAAAAATTGACGGCTACGCAGTGGCGGACTTTGAAATGTTCAAGGTGCTTGTTGACAGTCTGGGCGGCGTTGAAGTGGATGTTACGCAGGAGGAAGCTGACGAGGTCACGAATCATCCCAGCCGCTATGGTAACGTAACGCTGGAGTCGGGCAAATACAAACTGTCCGGAGAACAGGCGCTTGCTTACTGCCGTATCAGGAAAATTGACACAGACTTTGCCAGAACGGAAAGACAGCGTACAGTAATGAGTGCCATTTTAAGCAGCGCCAAAAGCGCGAATATCTTCAGACTTTACAGAATGGCGTTTAGTTCAGCGCCGTATATTGAAACGGATATGAGCAAAGGTCAGCTGATGGCGCTTGTCTTGCAGGCAGGTATCTGTCTTACGGGAGATATGCATCAGACAAAAGTTCCTTTTGAGGGTACGTGGAGCTACGCCACGATCAGTGGAAACAGTGTTATAAGTATCAATACGGATGAAAACAAGCAGATGCTTACAGATTATATCTATAATATGAGTTCCGCCGATATAGAGGCGCAGGAAAGTGAAACAGAATAAAATACAAAACGGGCTGCGGGTTTTCCGCAGCCCATCTTTATCCTTATTTGAAAGCAATATAAAAACACAGGGCTGTGATTCTTCACAGCCCTGTAAATATTTACGCGGTTTTTTGATTATTTGCTTGCCTTGATAGCAGCCTGAGCAGCAGCAAGACGAGCGATCGGTACTCTGAATGGTGAGCATGATACATAATCAAGACCGATATTGTGGCAGAACTCAACGGAGCTTGGGTCGCCGCCGTGCTCACCGCAGATACCGCAGTGAAGCTCAGGGCGAGTGACCTTACCGTTGGTAACAGCCATTTTCATAAGCTGACCAACGCCAACCTGGTCAAGCTTTGCGAACGGATCGTTCTCAAAGATCTTAGCGTCATAGTAAGCGTCAAGGAACTTACCTGCGTCGTCACGGCTGAAGCCGTATGTCATCTGTGTAAGGTCGTTGGTACCGAAGCAGAAGAATTCAGCTTCCTTAGCGATATCGCCGGCTGTAAGAGCAGCACGAGGAATCTCGATCATAGTACCTACCTGATATTTCATTTCAACGCCGGCAGCCGCGATTTCCTCATCGGCAGTTGCAACAACGATGTCCTTAACATACTTGAGTTCCTTAGCGTCACAGGCAAGAGGAATCATGATCTCCGGAGCAACCGTCCAGTCCGGATGCGCCTTCTGTACATTGATTGCGGCACGGATAACAGCCCTTGTCTGCATTTTTGCGATTTCCGGATAAGTTACTGCAAGACGGAGTCCGCGGTGACCCATCATCGGGTTGAACTCATGCAGGGAAGCGATAATCGCCTTGATATCCTCAACAGATTTGCCCTGCGCGTCAGCAAGCTTCTTAATGTCGTCCTCCTCAGTAGGAACAAACTCGTGGAGAGGCGGATCTAAGAAACGAATTGTAACCGGGCAGCCTTCAAGCGCTTCATAAAGCGCCTCAAAATCGCCCTGCTGATAAGGAAGAATCTTTTCAAGAGCGGCTTCTCTCTCCTCCGCAGTGTCTGAACAGATCATTTCACGGAATGCAGCGATTCTGTCCTCTTCAAAGAACATGTGCTCCGTACGGCAAAGACCGATTCCCTCTGCGCCCAGCTCACGTGCTTTCTTGGCGTCAGCCGGGGTGTCAGCGTTTGTACGAACCTTTAATGTTCTGTACTCATCTGCCCAAGCCATGATTCTGCCGAAGGTGCCTGAAATTGTAGCGTCAACGGTAGGAATGATGCCGTCATAGATATTACCGGTTGAACCGTCGATGGAGATATAGTCGCCCTCGTGGTATTCCTTACCTGCGAGAGTAAATTTCTTGTTTGCTTCGTCCATGTTGATCTCGCCGCAGCCGGATACGCAGCATGTACCCATACCACGGGCAACAACGGCAGCGTGAGAGGTCATACCGCCGCGGACGGTGAGAATACCCTGAGAAGCCTTCATACCTGTAATATCCTCAGGTGAGGTTTCAAGACGGACAAGAACAACTTTCTCGCCTCTGTTATTCCACTCAACAGCGTCGTCAGCTGTGAATACAACTTTACCGCAGGCAGCGCCGGGAGATGCGCCCAGTCCCTTGCCGGCAGGTGTAGCTTTCTTCAGTGCTTCAGCGTCAAACTGTGGGTGAAGAAGTGTGTCAAGGTTACGCGGGTCGATCATCTCAACAGCTTCCTGAGGTGTTCTCATACCCTCGTCAACAAGGTCGCAGGCAATCTGCAGAGCAGCCTGAGCGGTTCTCTTACCGTTACGTGTCTGGAGCATATAAAGCTCGCCGTGCTCAACGGTGAATTCCATATCCTGCATATCTCTGTAGTGATTTTCAAGTGTTTCACAAACCTTTGTGAATTTAGCGAAAGCCTCCGGGAACTTCTGCTCCATCTCGGAAATGTGCATAGGTGTACGAACACCGGCAACAACGTCCTCGCCCTGCGCGTTTGTCAAAAATTCGCCGAAGAGACCTTTTTTACCTGTAGCAGGGTCACGTGTGAAAGCAACGCCTGTACCGCAGTCGTCACCCATGTTACCGAATGCCATGGACTGTACATTAACAGCGGTACCCCATGAATAAGGGATATCGTTGTCACGGCGGTATACGTTAGCACGGGGGTTGTCCCATGAACGGAATACAGCCTTGACAGCGCCCATGAGCTGCTCCTTAGGATCAGACGGGAAGTCCTCGCCGATCT
>JAGHJI010000061.1 GCA_017886765.1 Eubacterium sp. | reverse complement strand
ATGGACGATAGGATGAAAAGGGCTTTCGGAATCCAGGATGCCATTATGCTTAACGCAGATGACGATGTTAGCAAAGAAGCAATAGAAGATATGCTGATTACCGATTACGGTTTTGCAGATATAGTAGGCTTTGCCTACACGGATGAAACGGGGAAAAAGAACGGAACATCCGTGGCATACCTTGACGACAAAGCCAAGGAACTTTCGTATATTTCCTTTATCGAGGGCGGATATCCGGAAAACGACAATGAAATCGCTCTGGAAAAAGCGGCACTTTCCAGACTGGGAATTGACGCAAAAATCGGTGACACGCTCACCCTGTCCGTACTGACGCAAAACGGCAGCGAGCTTATGTCCGATCCGGTTGAAAAAAGCTATAAGCTGGTAGGTATAGCGAAGAACAAGCGCTCAAATCTCATGAATTCATACGGTTATAACAATAACGCAATACCCGCCGCATTTGTAAAACAGGGCACGCAGACGGAAATCGGTGGAAAGGAAAGTCTGTTCTGTTACTTCAACTGCAATTCCGGGCTGAATAACTTTTACGAGCAGTTCAACAGTTTTTTGCAGGCAAACCAGCTAAGTGAGGAAAGCTGGGCCTTAAGCGGATATCGAAACGCCGGCTACGGCTACTCCTTAGGGGATATGGGTGAAAAAATCGGCTTTGCCATTGTATTTATCATCATCCTGCTTATTGCATCCTGTATGGGTATCGTCAATGCCTTCAGCTCAAATCTGGATGACAGAAAAAAGCAGATAGGTATGTTCAGGACCGTGGGCGCTACAAAAAAACAGATCATCAGCATTTTCGGCAGAGAAGCGTTTTTGATAAGCATTATCTGCGCGCCCATAAGCGTTTGTATTTCCTATTTTGCGGTCAAAGGCGTTACCTCGCTGATGGGCGACAGCTTTGTGTTCATTCCGAACTGGTGGGTGCTTATCCTCTGCGCGCTTTTCAGCGTAGCCTGCGTAATGCTGGCGGCGCTGATTCCACTGGGCAGAGCGGCAAGAATATCACCTATTCAATCCATCAGAAATATTGAGCTTACGCGCAAAATGAAAACAAAGCGCATCAAAACCAAAAAGAGTTTTAATGTTTCCGCTCTGATGGCAAAAAGGAATCTATCCTTTAACAAAACAAATCAGATCATCGTCAGCTTTCTGCTGATTGTAACCATCGTGTTTTCCTGCTACGGATTTTCCTTTATGGACGCGGCGAAGAACGATTATTACACCATCGGATATGATTACCGGCTCAGCACGGACACACATTATGTCTATGACGGACCGGCATCGGAATATATAAACGTAAAAACCGGTAAATCCGGCTATGGTTACACTCAGGACGACAGACAAAAGGCCATTTCCATACCTTATGTGGACTCCGTAAACGCATACGAGGATTGCCGCGCACTGATACAGACGGACAGCTTTTCCGATTATCTTAACACCATGGCATATTACAATTTCTGGGTTTACAGCACAGATGTGTTTAAATTCTTTGATGAGATCACACCTGAAAATATAGACAGTCTTATGACTGCCGAATACAGCGAAACTTACCTGGAAGTAAAAAAATTAGGCCAAATAAGCTCAAATTACTTCCCTTCGGGAATCAATGCCTATGACAACAGCGTTATTGAAAGGCTGGAGGACAGCGTTATCGACGGCAGGATAGACATGAACAAATTAAATTCAGGGGAGGAGATCATTCTCGCAGCGCCGCAGAATATCGCCTTTACGATGGAACCGGACGGCAGCGGGGGAATCAGCTACAGTCTGGACAGTGATAACGATATTCAGGCCGGCAAAAATTACCTGAAAAAGGCGTCCTGTGATTACCGAGCGGGCGACACCATTGACATCAGCGTGCTGACCTGCGACGAAACTGACGAGTACGGGAATTTACCGGACAGCTGCGAGGTGAACAGCAAAACCGTCACCATAGGGGCGATCATTTCAACCCTCCCCGATAATTTCAGCTATGAGGGCTCCACTTATTTTAAAAATAATATAATTATGATAACCTCACTGAACGGCATGAACACATTTGCGCCGAATACGCAATACAGCAGACTGAACATCAGCCTAACCGGAGATTGTGACCAGGAGATCGACAAGGAAATGCAGGAACAGCTTCAGGAGATATCCGACAGTGTTTACGGCAGTGAGATGGCCTCAAATTTTGAAAACCTTCAGGATCAGAGGAGTTATATGAATTCGCTGTTCTTTTCCATGCTTTCCATAATTGTTCTTTTCCTGAGCATCAGTGCCAGCATAATCAACAATTCCCTCACCGCCAGAATACGGGAAAGCAAGCGTGAGATAGGCACACTGCGCGCGGTAGGCGCCTCCCAGAGCGATATTTCCGGGTCCTACATCCGCCAACTGTTTTCCATATTCGGCTTCAGCTACCTGATCGGATTTGCCGTATTTTTCATCAGCTTTGCGGCAGTGGCAATAAACCACAGGGTCAAGGAAACGCCTATGGACATGAATCTGACGGTATGGCAAACGATTCTTGCCTGCGTGATTCTTTTTGCGGTCTGTGCCCTGAATCTGTGGTCAAAAATAAGAAAAGAAATGAAGAACAGCATAATTAACAATATAAGAGAATTGTAAAACATAATATAAAATTTATCTTGAGAGGAAACGAATATGAAAAAAGCACTTATTTTTATACTGACGATTATCATCTGTTGCGGCTTTGCCGTGTACGCATACGCAGAAGAGACCGACATCCCCTCAGAGCCGGAAACAACCCAGGACGTGTCCCAGCCCAGACTGATGGTCACCTCCTATAAGATAGAGGGCGGGAGCGTTTCACCGGAAAAAAAGGCAGAGCTCCGGATTACAATGAAAAACCACAGCAGCACAAAGGCGGTCAGCAATATAAAGCTGTCCATCCTGGACGAGACCGGGGATATAAAGCCCGATGGCATGGGTACGGAATATGTTAAAATCATTTACGCCGGAGGAACCTACACCTGGAAAGTTCCCGTTATCGTGTCCAAAAAAGCGGAGACCGGAGAGCATCATCTGACCGTGACAATGGAGTATGAGGACAAATACTACACCGCCTATACCGCAACGGATACCCTCAGCGTAAATGTCAAGCAGACGGTAAGCATGGATTATGACTCTCTGCAGCTTCCGTCCAAGGTGAATCAGGAGGATACGGAAACGATCAGCCCGAATATCATCAACACCGGAAAAAGCACAATAAGGAACTGCAAAATAGACTTTAATATTGAGGGTCTTGAGAGCGGTGGCACTCTGTTTATCGGTGAAATCCCGGCGGGCGAAAGCAAAAACGGCAGCGCCAATCTGAGAGTGGGAACGGATAAACTGGGAGAAACCAAAGGCACCGCCACCATAACATATGAAGATGAATTCGGTGAGACTTATGAAAAGACAGTGGACCTTTCAACCAACATTGAGGAAAAAGTGGAAGTTGCCGAGCAGGAGCAGGTGGAAGAGGAAAAGAAAAACAATCTCTGGTGGCTGTTTATTCTGATCGGACTGGCCGCAGGCGGCGCATTGGGCTTTGGCATACCTGCCACCGTAAGAGCAAAAAAACAGCGTGAAGAGGACGAGATGAGATTATAACCCACCCACGCGGCTCAACACGCCGAATAAGCAAGCGAGATAAATCCTTTGCAAAAGTGCATTGAGATTTATCTCGCTTTTTTATGGTGTATATTTATCTATTTCCAAAGTACCGCCGAGATTGCCGATATTCTCAGCACCGCTGACGGCATTGCCCAGCTCGTACAAACTGTTATTAACCTGATAATCACCGTAAAACATGACCACATCCCCCCAGGGCGCGTAATAGGCAAGGGTCCCTGCGCCGCCCTCCGCGACAGGCGTACCGGAAACCTCTAATGCCTCCGGATAAAATATTTTTTCATTGTTACTGAAATCGTCAACCTCTACTGAAAGAGGCAGCTGACTGTAAAGTTCGGATGCTGCCGTGCTGTCGTTCAGCTCAAATATGATCACATTTGAATGACTGTCTCTCACGGATATCAACATATCGCTTTCACGTTCCGATGTTGTACTGCCTGTCGTTTCACCGGTGACAGGCTCTGTTGTTTCCGCCTGGGTGGCGGTCTGCGCTGTCTGATCTGATAATGAGGACTGAGAAAAATCTGCCATATCCCCTTCATCAGACGCGGTGCAGGCAGTCAGCAGAATAATCTGTAAAACAACAAATAATAACAAGCTTAATTTTTTCATTATGATCACCGTTATCTTTACTTCACGTCGTTTTAGCTTACACTATGCGCAGTTTGAGCAAGGCTTGCGCTGAACGGTCACCTTTCCCTTTGCGTTTTCATCATCCATTATAATCTCTCCCACAGAAGCCACCGTAATATTGCCGGCAAGGGGATTTTTTATGCTTATAACGGAAGTGGTCACCGTCGCGTCAACCCGGGATTTTTCAAAACACAGGTCCGCGTCGATCATTTCACAGTTTATCAGTTTAAGATTTTTACAATAGCATAAGGGCTGCGTGCCGATGATCTGACAGTTGATCAATGTCAGTCCGTCGGAATACCAGCCGAGATACTCGCCCTTGACCACGCTGTTCTTTACCGTAACATTCTCGGCATGCCAAAAGGCGTCCTTGGTGTCAAAATTACAGTTTTCAAAAACAGCGTTTTTTATATACTGGAAGGAATATTTCCCTTTAAAGCTAAGCCTTTCGGCAGTGATATCCTCCGCCCGCATTAAAAAATACTCGCTTTCGGCGGTACAGTCTTTCATACTTATATTCTTTGCCGACCAGCCGAACTCCTCAGAAACAATATCACAATCCTTTATTCTAATATCGCGGCATTCACGCAATGCTTTGATTCCGTGCATGGCGGTATCCCTGATTTCAATATTGTCGGAATACCACAGCGCCGCCCGGCACATCTGCGTCATATCACAATGCTCTATAACCAGTCCGTGATTATGCCAGAAAGGATACCGCAGATTAAAAAAGCAGTCCCGAACCGTAATATCCGAACATTCCTTAAACGCGCTTTCACCGTCGGCGGGTCCGTCAAAAGCGCAGTTTTTTACTGTCAGCTGCTTACTGCCGTACAGCGCGCGCTCCTGATCAAACGTCTTATTTTCAATAGTATGCAAAATTCATACCCTCTTTCATACAAAACGAAAAATATTATTTCAGATTCTCTTTAAAAAAGCTTTCCAACTTGTCAAACGGGATTCTGTCCACACGGTCATAAAGGTCGATATGCTCCGCATCCTCCACCACATAAATCTCCTTGGGCTCCTTTGCCGCGGCATAAGCGTCCTCGCTGAAGAATTTGGAATGCGCCCTGTCTCCGATGATAAACAAAATAGGCCTCGGAGAGATCTCATCAATATAATCAAGCAGTCTGAAATTCATAAACGCAAGGTCGCTGGTGGTGGTAAAACCGCCCCGCGCGTTTGGATGAAAGCCCCTTTTAACGGCGTAAAATCTGAACCATTCCGCCCCAGGTTCCTCCAGATCCGCCGGCACCTCGTCAAGGGGATGATCAGGGAAGAAAGGAATATACTCTGGATATCCGTTTTCAGCGTCCGTCCATCTCTGTCTGGATAATGTTTCCTTTTTCTGCGCTATAGCTTCTTCATCCATTCCCAAGCGGCTGGCAACCGTCATATCGTACATAGAGGCAGTAGCGACAGCCTTTATCCTGGTGTCCATAGCGGCTGCGGACAAAGCGAAACCGCCGGAACCGCAGATGCCTATAACGCCGATCTTCTCCCTGTCCACAAAGCGCTGAAGCCCCAGATAATCCACGCCGGCGCTGAAATTCTCCGTAAAGATATCAGGGGAAGAAACGTTACGAGGTTCTCCGCCGGACTCTCCCATAAACGACGGGTCAAAGGTCAGCACAACAAAGCCCCTCTGCGCAAGCGCATTGGCATAAACCCCCGGTCCCTGCTCTTTTACTCCGCCGTAGGGCGCTCCGACGATAATCGCCGGATGCTTTTTACTTTCATCAAAATCCTTTGAAACATAAAGCTCACCGGCTATGGTGATACCGTAACGGTTTTTATAGGATACCGGTTTACGCTGGACCTTGTCACTGAGTTCAAAAATATAATGGCTCATAGTTATACCTCCGTAAAAATTAAGTATTTTTGTTTTCATTCTTCATGGAATAAATCAGATAATCCAGACAGTCTATCATACGCTGCGTATCGTGAATTTTATCCAGCAGCAGCGCCCTTTGTTTGTACAGCAGACGGTACTGCTCCTGACGGCAGTCATTTTTCTGCAATGTAAAATACCTGTCAATGGTGGACTGGTCACAGCCTGCGTCCTGAAGATTTCTGATTATCCGCGATTCATCCGTCAACTGATTCATAGGATCGCCTTCTTCACTATCAGTATAGCACCGGACAAGTGAAATAGCAAATACTTAAAATGCAATCTAAGATTTGCTTTTCAGGCAAATCAATATAGGCTATAATAAAAACATATCGCAAGAAAAGGAGGAAAATTTATGGAATTACGAGTACTTCGATATTTTCTGGCAATAGCCAGAGAGGGCAGCATAACAAACGCCGCTAACTTTCTGCACGTGACCGCCCCCACACTCTCAAGACAGATAAAGGAACTGGAGGATGAATTGGGACAGAAGCTCTTTGTACGGAAAAGCCACAGTATGCATTTGACCGCAGAGGGAATGATCCTGAGAAAAAGGGCGGAGGAAATCATTTCCATGGTGGATAAAACGGAAGCTGAATTTACCTCCATGGAAAACACCGTGGGCGGCGATATTTATATCGGCAGCGGTGAAACAGACGCCATCAAACTGATTGCGAAAGTGGCAAAAGATCTAAGGGATGCCTATCCCTTTGTCCGCTATAATATTCACAGCGGCAATGCCCAGGATGTAACCGAGCGGCTGGACAAAGGGCTGCTCGACTTTGGGATCCTTATACAGCCGGCGGATCTTTCCAAATACGATTATATAAATATTCCGGCTGAGGATGTCTGGGGCGTTGTTATGAGAAAAGACAGCCCCCTTGCAGAAAAAGAATTTATCTGCAAGGAGGACCTGCTGGATGTTCCCCTGATCTGCTCCCGTCAGGTTACACAGGCGTCCGGCACGCAAAACCAGTTTACAGAATGGTTCGGGGAAGATATTGACAAAATTGATATCGTAACGACCTTTAATCTCGTATACAATGCCGCCATCATGGTTGACGCCGGAATCGGATATGCTATAACGATAGATAAACTCGTAAACACCTCGGCAGACAGCAACCTGTGCTTCAGACCCCTTAAGCCGCAGCTCAAATCCGGACTGAATCTGGTATGGAAAAAATATCAGGTGTTTTCATCAGCGGCGGAGGTATTTTTAAATATGCTGAAAAAGAGTTTTGAGGACCGCGAATCTTAAAATAAAGCAGTAAATCTATTCTGCCGTTGATTTTTTGTCCGTTTCAGTAAATCGGTTTTCTTTCTTCCTTTTTATTACCAGATATAAAATCAATCCCGTCACGCATACCAGAAATTCCGTTGCAGGAAAAGCCAGCCAAACGCCGGTTATCTTCAAAATATGTGAAAGTAAAAACGCCATGGGAATGATAATGATAAAGCCCCTTAGCAGGGAAATGATATGAGCCGGCGCCGCATACTCGGTAGAAGTAAAATAAATGGAAAGGATCACATTAAAGCCCGCGAAAGGACATGCGATAAAATAGAGGCGCAGTCCGTCGGAGGCAATATTTTGCAGCACAGAATTGTTTTCACTGTTAAAAACAGACGTAATCTGCGACGCAAAGAAAAATACGGCTGCATAAATAACCGCGGAAAAAAGCAGCATGGTCATTACCGCATAACGCAGGTACGCGCTGACTTCTCCATATTTTTTCATGCCGTAGCTGCGGCTGACAATCGGTTGTATACCCTGGGCAATACCGGTATACACTGCAATGACCACTAGGGAGAGATTCGCGATTACTCCGTATGCGGCAACGCCCACATTCCCCTCCAAATTCAGTATTATGGAATTGAATACGATCATGACAATGCCCGACGATACTTCCGTAACAAGGGACGGTACGCCGCAGGAAAGGATCCGTCCTGCCGTACGAAACTGGGGTCTGCATTTCGTCAGGGTAAATCCGTTTTTCTTTTTTATAAAATGCGCGGACAGAATCATCATACTGATCACCGGAGCAAGTCCCGTGGCAAAAACCGCACCGAAAATACCCATATGACATGGGAAAATAAATACCCAGTCCAGCACAACATTGGACAGGCTCCCGCAAATCATCGCAGCCATGGAAAGCTGGGGAGCTCCGTCATTACGCACAAAACACAACAGGACATTATTCATCAGAAAAGCCGGAGAAAACAGCAATATAACCTGCAGATAGGTCCGCGCCATATCAAAAACATTTTCATCAGCACCGAAAGCAGAAGCGATGTTCCCTGAAAAAAAGATTCCTATAAACATAAAAATGACGGCAAATACAACAGCCAGGTAAACCGCATACGTAAAAGTACGGTTAGCGGTATCGTTTTCCTTTCGGCTTTTTTGTATGGAATATTTCGTTGCGGCGCCCATGCCTATCATCAGTCCGCTGCCGTGGATAAAGCTGTAGACCGGAATAGCCAGATTCAGCGCCGCCAGTCCGTTTGTCCCCAGCCCCTTGGATACAAAAAATGTATCCGCCAGGATATAACAGGAAAGACCGATCATCCCCAATACATTAAATGAGGAATATTTTATAAAATTTTTAATACGTCCTGCGTTCATTATAAAATCCTCCTAAAAAAATAAGCCCATGATGTGCTTCATGGGCCTACTGCACAATAAAAACCCCGGCGGGCTTTGATTTGTTATTTATTTTAACTGATTTCTTTCTTTCGTAATCTCTATGGCTTCCTTACCGGATATGTAATCCGGTGTCAGTTCCAGCATACAAAGCGCTGACTTAAAACGTTCGACCTCCTGTTCAATGTCATCCTGTGTATTGTCAGGAGCGTATTTCACCGCCAGCTTTTCTATAGCGGCATGCTTTTCATCTTCCTTTTCCAGTATTCTCATCTTCCCGAACACAATCACGCTTTTATAGCGGGTGGTGTACTTTTCAGGAACGACTATATCCTGAGCTATCACGCAGAAAGAGGCCTTTGCGTCTCTGTTTATCGCGTCGATCTTATGCCCGCTTTTGGCACAATGAAAATAAATTTTTGCGCCGTCATACACATAGCTGAGGGGAACGGCATAAGGATAACCGCCGTCACCCGACAGTGCAAGAACACCGGAGGTGGCATTTTTTAAAATCTCCGTACATTCCTTATCGGTGAGCTGTTGATTTTTTCTGCGCATTGCACGAAACATAATTATCACCTTACCTATTCATTTACTTTATTATCGTCGGCAGCCGGCCGGCGCTTTGGTTTAACAGATTTACGGTAGACCGCAAAGGCTATTACAGCGGTTACCGCCTCAGCAATCCAGAAAGCATGCCATACTCCCGACGGGCCGAATATTCTGCTGAGCAGGAACGCCGCAGGAATAATAATGACCATATACCTGAACAAGGAAATAATAAACGACGGCGCTCCCTTGCCGAGACCTTCCAGCGCCCCGGACGAAGTTACGGAAACGGCGGAGACAACAAATCCCGCGCTGATGATACGCAGAGCGGTTTCCCCAGCCTCAATGGTCTGCAGATTATCGGTAAACAGTCCTATGAGTTTTCCCGGTATCGCCAGACAGATAACCGTTCCTGCCGCCATGATGATACCGCACATACATAATACGATATTATAGATCTGCTTGACTCTTTTATGTTCACCTGCGCCGAAATTGAAACCAATCAAAGGACGCATGCCCTGAATAATGCCGTTTGCCGGCAGATATAAAAATGTCTGTAATTTATAATACACGCCCAGCACTAAAATGTAAACCTGGGAATACGCCGCAAGTATGGCGTTAAGGGCTGAAATCAGCAGAGAGGGAAGAGCAAGGTTCAGGGTGGCGGGTATGCCTATGGAATACAGCTTGGCAGCCATTTTGATATCCGGCGCAATATATTTTCTTCTTATTTTAACGCTTATTGGCCGGGCAATATATACCGCCAGATAAATGACCAGAGTCAGCGCCTGCCCTATTCCCGTTGCCAGAGCCGCCCCTTCTATCCCCATTTCTGGAAACGGGCCGAGGCCGAAGATCAGCACCGGGTCCAGAACGATATTCGCAATACAGCCTGCCATCAGACTGATCATGGTGATTTTCATATTACCGACAGCCTGAAACATTTTTTCAAACGCCAGGCCCATTGTAATAATAACGGTAAAAGAAAAGGCAATAACGCTGTACCGTACTCCCAGGTCAATAACCGGCTGGGAAGCTGTAAACAGTTTTAAGAACGAGGGCATGATCGCAATACATGCCACCGTCATGATAACACCGTGAATGACTGTGAGAATAAAGCCCTGCGTGGCAGCCTGATCCGCCTTTGCCTTATCCCCCGCACCCAGGTGAATGGCGATTACCGAATTAATGCCGATTCCGAAACCGATGGCAACCGCGTTTATAAAATTCTGAACGGGATAAACCAGAGATAACGCGGTCATTGCGTCCTCACTGATTTGCGCCACAAAATAGCTGTCCACAATATTGTAAAGGGAATTTACCAGCATGGACAGCATCATCGGCAGTCCCATAGACAGAATCAGCGGCAGTACCGGCTTTTCCTTCATGAAATTCTCGTTCATCACATGCTCCCACAAGATGGATTTGCCTTTCCGTATACTTAACAGTTAAAAAGCCACACAGCTATATTTCTATAACCGCGTGGCGAAAAGATGATCATTATCCGGAAAAATCCACTACTCATTTTCAAAGACATTATAGTGTGATTTATATAACTTGTCAAGGATAATACAATATTTTATTCAAATAAGTTTTATACGGACAGATCGCGGATCACATCACTGATATCCCGGTTGATGCAAATGGACCGCTGATTTATTTCATAAGGGCTGAAAGCGTCTTTATTGTTAATACAAGCATAGGTGGCATTGGGATTGCATTGGGTCATTTGCCAGAAAGGATATTTGATTATCCCCGGGGTATTATATCCCACGCCAAGTTCAAGAAATAATATTCTCTGTTTCTTTCTTGTCAGCAGAAAATTTTCATACCTCGCAGCAGCCTCATGCCAGCCCTCGTCCTCAACGAATTTATCATCGGCACGTAGGTTCATGGTCATTGGCTCACCGCAGACAGGACATTTCGGAATCAAGTTTGACGGGATTTTCATATCCTTTTGCTCTGCCATCATTTTTCTGACAGCATCCTCGTTATCATACGTTTTCTGATGACAGGGTACGGAACACTGCCACAGCCCGTAATCACCCTGCGTATAAAAAAGGCGTCTTTTATCAAAACAGGCTTTCTGAAAACAGTGGTCAACATTTGTGGTAATAACAAAATAATCCTTGTCCTTTACAAGCTCATAAATATTCTGATAGACCGGTTTCGGCGCGTCTGTATAGCGGTTGATAAATATATATCTGCTCCAGTAAGCCCAGTATTCCTCCGGCGTTTTATACGGATAAAATCCACCGTAATACATATCGTCAAACCCGTACTTCTCTTTAAAATCGGAAAAATACCGGCTAAACCGTTCGCCGTCATAAG
Source organism: Eubacterium sp. (assembly GCA_017886765.1). GTDB lineage: Bacteria > Bacillota > Clostridia > Oscillospirales > Acutalibacteraceae > Eubacterium_R. Next base: position 18,738 of record JAGHJI010000061.1, on the reverse strand, counting down.
TAAAACCGGCGGCGGCGGAAAGTCCGGCCCCGGCGCCGATTACGACGGAATCCGCCTGCTGCAGCGCATTCTTCAGTTTATTGATCTGCTGTGAGTAACCCTCTGTAGATTTTGCAGTCGATATCTTTGAAAACATTGAATATCACCTTGATTTCACTATTTGTTTGTTGTTTATATTCCCGCACCGTTTCCACCGCGATCTTTGCGGCAATATCATTTGGAAAATGAAATTCACCTGTTGAAATACAGCAAAAAGCAATACTTTTCACATGGTTCTTATCCGCAAGCGCAAGGCAGGAACGGTAGCACGAGGCAAGCAGGATTCTGTCCTTTTTTGTCAGTCGTCCGCTGACAACAGGTCCCACCGTGTGCAGCACATATTCGCACGGCAGATTAAACGCCGGTGTGATCTTTGCCGTTCCCGTTTTCTCTTCATGCCCCTGTTCGTCCATCATTTTGGCGCAGGCAAGCCGCAGCTGAATGCCTGAAAAGGTGTGAATGGCATTGTCAATACAACCGTGGCAGGGTATGAAACAGCCCAGCATCTGACTGTTGGCGGCATTGACAACCGCACCGCATTTTAATGTTGTAATATCCCCCTGCCAAAGATATATATCCTTTTCAACGGGCTTTAAATCCGCAATGTCCGTAATTCCTTTTCGTCTGATTTCCTCCTGCAGATACGCGTCCTGCACAATAAAAAAATCCCTGCTGACCTCCCGCGGCATACGGATATTAAAAAGCGCGCGGAGCAGTCTTTTCTGTTCAGGTTCATTTGCAGGAATATCAAATCCGGAATATTCTTCTCTTTCAGCAAGAAGCTCTTTTATCAGATACAACCATCTTTCTGTCTGCGTCATTTCTTACCATCTCCGAACCACTGCAATTTAAAATCAATCTGTAATACATATACATAACCGTTTCAGAGCAGGGAAGTTACAAATAACGTCCCTGCTCTATTTGTCATTAACCGAAGAAGAATCCCGTTGTCATATCCAGATAATTTTCTCCGCTGTAATCCGGATATTGTTTCTGGACCTCAGCCTTAAATTCCGCTGCGCCGGCGCAGGACTTGGCAATCGTTTTCAGATTTTCAAGATAAGCAATTTTTGTTTTGGCATCTTTTAAATCCTCCAGCGTATAATGAGATGTTAAAATCAGGTCGTAACCCTTTTGGATATAATCATTCAACTGAGCGATAATAGCGTCAGCATGGGCAGCGCCGGCCACGATAGAATGGCAGTCATGACCCAGCATATGGGTATAAACCGCATTGATTTCGGGGATCTCCACATCGAAAGCCTCCTGCGTCTGCGTGATAACAAAATCGATTCCGCCAATCGTCACTCTGCCCTCACTGATTATTTTGTCGATCTTGTGAACAGAACTGTCAAAAGCATCTCCGAAAGCGTTTGTAAAATTGTCGATAAGCGCTTTACCACCTCCGTTTTCGGAATAATCCACGGCATTCTGCGTGGCGTATTTGGGAACATCAGGCAGGAATGTCGCGCCTGCGCCGTGATAAGCCACCAGCATACCTTCAACATCCATATCTTTAAGGTACTGTTCGAGTTCCTGGTTATTATCAAAGAAACAGGGCGATTCAATGATGACCGCTTTGCCGTTCTTCTCCACAACAAATACCTCATCGTCAATAAAATCGTTAGTTTTGTAGGCGTGAAGTTTTACCGCGCCGAAGTCATAAATATTCATTTCGCCTTTTGCAAGTTTTACGGTTTCAAATGTGTTCTTGTTCATGATAAAATCCTCCTTATGATTTTTAGATTTATTCACTCATTTGTTGTTAAACCGGAGTTCGGAACCGGCCGTTTTCCTCAGCTCCTGACTATATTATACAGCCGGCATTTTTGCCCGTAAAGTACGCACTTTATTGTGCCGTAGTTACCAAAAGGGAACAATCGGGCAGTTACCAAAAGGAAACCAATGCGCAGCTACGGGCTTTTTCGGACTTTTTAAAAACAGAAAAATTTTATAATTTTTTCGTTTCCTGTGTAAACCTTGACGAAAAATAGTCGGTATAGTATAATTTGATATATAATTTCAAAAAGATACTATTACATGCGAGGTTATGAACATGAACGGACAAAAGACCGCAAACGAGCTTCCCGCTTGCCCTGTGGAAACCACTTTAACACTTATCGGAAACAAATGGAAGGTGCTGATCCTGCGCGATCTTATGCAGGGGACGAAGCGTTTCGGAGAATTGAAAAGATCTGTCGGCGGTGTATCACAGAAAGTGCTGACTGCCCAACTTCGCGATATGGAGGAAAGCGGTCTGATTAACCGCAAGGTTTATGCTGAGGTGCCGCCCAGAGTGGAATATTCCCTGACTGAACTGGGACAAAGTCTCAAGCCCATTCTTGACGCCATGCGGAATTGGGGAGAAGGATACAAGGCTTCTGTAAATTAAAAAACGAAGGTCTGTTTTCAGACCTTCGTTTTTTAACATTATTTAGGTTTTTTTATTTTATTCAGGGATGCGTTCACGTCAAGAATCTGTTCCTTGGTAAAATTACCTCCTAACATAACAAACACCCTTTTGACCGTAAAGCCCTTTGCCAGGTCGAGCATCGTTCTGTTGAGACTGAATCCCATAACGGAAATCCCTTTTGTTTTCGGTTTTTTCTCCTTCGGTTTCTTTTCACCTGACTTATTGCCTAACAAAGAGGACAACAGCACCTTGGCAAGCTTCAGCATAAAGAGTTTACCCCTGAAGGTTGACATTACGCTGCCGATCGTATCATTAATGGAAAAATATCCCTGGGGCGTGCTGATTTCAAACCAGTTTATGACGCCTCCCTCCTCCTTCATTCTATAGCTTTCATCAAAGGTTTCAACCTTTTCCAGCTCCGCCCGGTCCGTACATGTTCCTGCCCGGGCAGTAAGAATGGTTTTTCCGGAATTTTCCACCTTAAAATAAAAGAAAGGATATTTGCCTTTTTTCTGTTTCCCCACACTTTTTCCATTGGCAAAAAGCTCAACCTCGTCCTGGTTTGAATATACGGTTACTTTGGTCACATCCTCCGTTCTCCTGACATATCTCTTGCCGCAGATATGAACAAAGGGCTCATCGGAAAGCCACGCCTTGTAGGCGTAAAAGCTGTCCTTTTTATACTTACGGTCAAAGGTCACCAGACCCTTGTGATTCATACCGTTTTCACCGCCCTCGCCTCTGGCATCAGCGGCAAAATCAAACATATTCCACACATGTGTTGCCCACAGATACGGTCTGTCTGCAATCTGCCGTATAAGTTCCTCATGGTAATTAGCCTGGTACTCCTCGGTATAATCCCCTTGCTCCGGGTTGGAGGTATGCCAGTTCAGCGCCTCACAGCCGTACTCGCTGATACCAATTGCTCTGCCGGGATATTTTTTATGAAAACGGTCAAACCACGGGCCGTACATATCGGCGGTTCCTCCGTACCAGCCAAAATAATGATTGTAGGAAACCACATCCGTGATATGCACATATTCCTCGTCAGGAGAACACAAAGTAACGACCGCAAGCGTAGTAGGTCTTGTTTTGTCCAGAGAATGGGCAAGGTCATTGAGCATTTTATGATTATCTATAAGGCTCTGATCTGCCGCACCGTTCATCGTTATCTCGTTTGACAACCCCCAGGTAACTATACATGGGTGATTGTAATTCTGGCAGATGAGCTCTGTCAGCTGTGTTTTTGTATTTTCAACACCCTTTGGCAAATGCTTTGAGATATACGGTATCTCAGCCCAAACCACGAGACCTCTCTCGTCACACAAATCATAGAACTCCTGCGCATGCTGATAATGGGCGAGGCGTATGGTATTGGCGCCCATTTCACATATCAGGTCAATATCCTCTCTGTGATGCTCATATGTAAGGGCGTTGCCTATTTTGGGTCTGTCCTGATGACGTGAAACCCCGCGCAGCGGATATTCTCTTCCGTTGAGAATAAAGCCTCTCTGTGCGTCGATTTCAAAACTGCGGCAACCGAAACGGACGGAAACCTCATCGATCTTTTCACCGTCAAAGATAAGCGACGCTTTTGCGGTATAAAGGTAGGGATCCTTTACTCCGTCCCAAAGGTGCACGTTTTCAATTTTCATATCGACCGCAGCATGATCGGCTGCCGCGTCACACTTTGCAACAATTTTTTCACCGTCAAGTATTCTATATTCAACTGAGCATTCTGCGGAATCTGTAACAAAGGTCTCTAATTGAACATCTGCATCCGCTCCGTTTACAACAGGCGTAACTTTAATACCCGGAGCACCGTAATACTCCAGATTGAAATGTTTTTTTGGTACCCCGATCATTTTAACGTCCCTGTATATCCCGCCGTAAAACGTAAAATCAGCCATTTGCGGATATACGAAATCGTTTTGCGAATTGTCAGCCACAACCGCCAGGATGTTTTCCTCCAGCACATTTTCAAGCTTCACCCTGAAAGTGGAATATCCTCCGTGGTGGCTCGCAATACGCACGCCGTTAAGATAAACGAAAGCAGAGGAATTTACACCGTCAAGCTGGAGATAATGCTCTTCCCCTTCGGGCAGCTCCGATTTTGAAAATGCCTTCAAAAAGCATCCGCTTCCTCTGAAATAATCGTTGCCGCCGTCCTGGCCGTCCTCGCCGTTCCAGGTGTACGGCAAATCCAGTTTCTCCCAATCCGCCGGCAGAGTCTCCGGTACAATGTCTGTATCCTTTTTAAATAACCAGTTATCATTAATAATTTTTATATTGCGCATAATAGATTCATCCTCCGTTCTTGTTATGCATTTTGAACAAATGCCTGCTGCTCCCCGTTCTGACCGGAAGCGGCAAACTCCTGTTCCTGCTTATAGTCAATGTTGTATATAAATTTCATGGAGAGCGTCATGATCGCAAGCCCCACTACAAGAAGAAGGATATACAGCGTCTTGAAACTCGCCGAGGCAGCATCAGTCTGCACAGCCGCGGATTCCTCATAACCGACCGCGCTCAAAGACAATGCCACAACGGCTGAACCAACGCCCTGCGCCAAATTACGGAAGAAAGAATAAATCGCATAAAGCGACCCCTCCTCCCGGATGCCTTTTTCGCGATAGCTCATTTCAATGCAGTCGGCAACGATAGCCCACACGATGATTTGAAATACACACCCGCCGATGTTGACGAGCATCAGCCCCGCAATATATAAAATCATCCCTTTTGTATCCGGCGTAATTGGAAGGAACAGCATCACGACCCCTACCAGCGTACTGCCCAATCCGCCGATGACAATAAACTTCTTTTTACCTACCTTTCCGACAATAGCAGAGGCAAACGGCATAAGTGCCACAAGCGGGACATAAGACGCAATCATGGCGAAAGTCGACTTCCCCGCGTCATTGAAATAAAACTGGAACACAAGGTTATTTACGGCAGCGGAGGAATTGTGCAGCGCCACCACCGCAAAGGTCGCAATCGTGATGGCAAGCAGCGCACGGTTCGAGAAAAAGGATTTGATTGTGGACAGATAACTGACCTTTTCAACGCGATCTTCCCGCACAACGCGCTCCGTTACCATGCGCCGCAGTGCAAAAAACACAAAAAAGGACAACACGGAAAATACAACCGCCACCAAAAATACACGGTTTGCAGAAAGCGCATTGTCTATGTAAACAATCTGTGGCAGCAGCATCACGAGAACAACAGCAACACCTGCACCGATACTGCGGAAAGTAGAAAGCGAAGTGCGCTGCTTGGGGTCCTCGGTGATAACGGAGTGCAGCGAACCGTAGGGAACGTTGACCATGGTATACGCGGTGGTATACAGCCCATAAATCACAAGACAATAAATCGCCTTGCCGGCCTGCGAAAATTGCTGAACCGGCAGAAATAATAAGATCGTAAAGCCCACAAGACCAATAGAGCCAATGGTAATCCACGGCATGAACTTGCTTTTTTTACTGATTTTGTATCGATCCACCATACCGCCGATAAGGATATCGTTGACCGCATCCCAAATCTTGGACACAACAATGATCCACGCCCAGTTTTGGGTCGTTAGTCCAATACACTGTGTATAAAACAAAAGCATATAGGAAGAAATCAACTGAAAAGAAAGATTGCATCCCAAATCACCCATGGCGTATCCGACCTTATCCCGCATACCGAAAGGCCGCAGCTTTGTCCCCGTATCATTCATATTATTTCCCCCTCAAAATGGATAGCTTATACTTTTATATTAGTTTTCCGTATTGCAAATGTCAAGCAAATAAATATAACAGCGCATTCTTAATAACTTATTGAAAAATAAACACTGACATTGCATCGTATGATCACCTGGTTTATTATATAAAGATTATATAAAGACTTCCGTAAACACCTATGCTGATTTCTACACCTGGTCAAATAATACTTATAGCTGTAAATAGCAATGTAACGTTAAATAAATAAGAACATAACAAAAGAGCTGCCTGAACTCTTCTCAGAATCAGACAACTCTTTATTCTTGGATAATCTCTAAAGGTTATCAAACTATTATTTATAAGGATCATACCATTTTAAAATCATTCCCACTCGACTTTGGTGGGTATTATCGTTTGATTTTTAGGCTTTATTTGGTGATTTTTTTGATTAAATTTCACTGTTTGAGCCGAAATAAAAACACTTCGCATAAATTTTGTACTCAAAATGTACTCAGGATTTAATATTACTTTCAATAAACTTTTCTATGCGATCTACAAATTTAACGGCATTATTATATTGTTCTTCAACCTCTTGCTTTGAAACAACATAAAAATCCGAATAGTCACTATAAGTTCTTACATTAAACGCCTCTTTGGCAATTTTGGCATACTCAACTTCAATCAATCCCGGCTTAATATAATCCTGATTAAAATGTGCAAGCACACCAGAATGCTTTTTAAATCCTACGCTTCTTAACGCAAATAAAGCGTTTATTGCGTGAAAAATCGCATAATAAGAACGATTGGCGCTGTCTGCATACAAGCCGTCATCAAGGAGCAGTTTTGATGCCGAAAGACAATTCTTAGCCTTTTCGATTCTGTATTTTGCAAGGGCGATCTCATCCTGATTAGGCAACTAAATCTACCCCCTCTTTTTCAATATTCTTAAAATATGGATAAGTAGCCTTATACCTGTCAAAAGTTGCCTTATCCTGAAGCACAAGAGATAAAACTATGTTGTACTTCAAATCCATATCAAGTGAATAATCGGAAAGCCTCTTTGCAAGCGGCTTTATCTCATCGGCAGAGATATCGGCAATGATCATAATATCAATATCTGATTCATCATCATAATCGCCGCGCGCATAGGAGCCGTAAAGAATTACAGCATCAAGCGAAGTTCCGAGTTCTGCCTTTGCCTGTCTGCAAACATCATCCAAAACCGTCTTTAAAGTATTTTCAGTACACATAATCTCACCTCCAAATCATTTTCTGTTTTTATTATAAACAAAAGATTGTCAAATTGCAATAACAGCGCCGTATACACATCAGTATACGACATTTTTATTTAATTTCTTGTTCAAGAGCCGCAAATTAGGTGATTGACCTTAATGTTAATTTATTATTTTATTGCTCTTTGCCCTATTACATTTCCAACATAATGTCTGTAGGTTGTCCTCTAATGTACGACCACCCTTTGAAACCGGAATAATATGATCTATCCCTAACAGGAGATTTGGCTCAATATAGGTGGAATTGCCGCAGTTGCAGCAAGTATAGTTATCACGCTTTTTGATAAAATCACGCAGTTTCTGCGTCATTAGAGTTCTTTGCTCTTTTTTAAAGGCGCTTTCATTGACTTTGCTTTCCAACACTTTAATAAGTTCAGCAATAGTCTCTTCTGTCATTGGCACAGTAAAGGACCTCTGCGCCATTCCGCCGGCTGAAGTGTACGCAAATTTATACTCTACTGTAAGCACACTCTCATCTATTATTGCAGATCCAAGCCGTGAATAAAAGCCAGCCTCATCGTTTTCCATAATGAAATCTGGAACATCACCATGTCTATTTTACCATATTTATCAAAAAAAGCACAGCTTCCGCTGTGCCTTTTTAGACAGTCTGAGGCTGATTGACAATTTGTCAATCAGCTTTTTTATAAATCCGTTAGTTTTTCATTTTTCGGCATACTAAAAAATCGCAGTATAACCAATTTTAAATGATACATCGTATACATGAGTGATCTTTCATCGTCGCACAAAAGTTTCAAATTATCATTTTCACATATACAAATGCACTCCATAAATCTTCTTATTCTTAAATTATCTTTATCCTCTTCACAGAACTCATTATCTTCATCATTAGTATCTGTTTCTTCTCTATTTGGCAGAAACTTACTATTCAAATATTTTTCAAAATCGTCATCCCTAACTTGCTTAGTCATGTTTCGTTCTAACATGATAGCGAACTTATCTTCATGTCCCAAATATTGATATGAATTGGAAGCTTTAATTCTATCTTTTATTGTTGAATAATTAGATAAAACATATTTAACTTCGCTATCTTTCACATATTCTAATTCATTGTGTCTTAATAATTGTTCACAAAACAATTTTATAAAATTTGGCTCTGTATCAACCAATGGATTATTGATTAAATTCTGCAATGAAGACCAAAAATAATTATCAGTAAAATCTATGTATTTGTTATTTGTTTCATCACATTCTACCCAACTCTTCAATATATTACTTCTTGGAAAATAAGCATTATTTTTTTGCATCCAATTTACAACTTGCTCTGCCATCCATTCTGTGATACTGATATGTTTGTTGTAAACGACTTGTGAATACGAGAAAAATTTATTTATCAAATATTGATCTGCGGCTGCAATACCTTTGGGTGTAATACATAGTATTTGTTTGCCTAAGTACTCGTGAGCTGTCATACAGCCAATAAGTTGATCCAATTCAAAATTTCCGAAACTTGTTCCAGAAAACATTGCGTCCCTCATCAGATAATCAATTCCATCCGCATCTAATTCTGAGTGTAAAATTTGAACAAACAGCGGATTTGTATTATCATGCTCAATATTTCCGATTATCATATCAGCTATTATTTCAGGGGCTTCTTCTCCGCATTCTTCAACAATTATATCACGAATTTCGGTGTTGCATAATACAATGTTTGCTCCAATTTGTTCATGATGAAAACCAGAAGATTTTTTCATATAGTCATCTGCGATATCCATATCGATTGAGTTTATTTTCTCTTCTACAGTATCATTAATACTTTTGCAAAATGAGTCATCCGGAAAACTTTCCAAATCTTTTCGATACGGGAACTCACAAACATGGGACAAAGGATAATGGCCAATGTCATGTAACAAACCTGCAAGTCTGATTATTTTTCTATCTTTAACACATAGTTTTAATTGTATTGCAATTTTATCTGCAATATACATCACACCTAATGAATGTATATACCTAGTATGCTCCGAACCAGGAAAGACCCAATCCGCCACGCTTAATTGTTTAATACTTTGTAATCTTTTGAACAAAAGTGTGTCGATAATTTTAGATTCTGCCTCAGTATAATAAATGAATCCATGAACATTATCTAGAATTTTTCCAACAAAACGAATTTCATTTTCCACCAAGTAATCTCCTAATTGAACATTGTTTTCAATTCTTTTAATGCCAATTTGTTTGTTGCTATATCACTTAAATGTGGTTTTCTTTTTATTAATTCATCTATAATTGAATCATCTGAAGAATTCAATGAAAATACATTACTTCTTAAATATTGCAATGATGCTAAACATTCAGCCCAAGTGTCTTTTGAATAACTAGTCTGTTTATTCAAAATGTTTGTTAGTTTGTTAACAATGATCTTTGCTGTTTCAGAATATCTAATATCACGGTCAAAATCTCCGTTAGTTACCAGTATGTCATTTTGAAGTTGTTGACTATATGGTCCGTGTTTGTACCAATGAAAATTGTAATCTCCTATGGATATACCTGCCTCTTGCAATAGGTAAATAAGTTTTTGCATCTTCATTCTGTGTGAGAAATTACCTGACGAGAATTGTTCACCATACACATCTTTGTAAATAGGTGCCAATAATACATTTGCCATAATTATTCTCCTTTAATTACTTAAAATAACTCCACACCTAGTTTAATTATTTTATCACATTATATTCAAGCAATCAAGAACTTTTGATAAAATAGTTAATTCGGTATAAATTTATGGACTGTGCTTATTCGCTATATTTAACAATTGGTCTATAAACAGTTGACTATTAAATAGCCTAAAAAGCTGATTAACAAATTGTCAATCAGCTTTTGTTATATATTGTTGCCAAAATGTTGCAACTTAGGATTGCGAAACTCTGTCAACCCTTATAAACAGGGCATTTTTGCAGCTTGCGTCGTTACTCCCATTCCACTGTTCCGGGAGGCTTGGAGGTGATATCATAGACCACGCGGTTTACGTGCTCTACCTCATTTGTAATTCTGTTTGACACTTTGGCGAGGATATCGTACGGAATTTTTGCCCAATCGGCGGTCATAAAATCATCGGTTGTTACGGCTCTTATTGCTATCAGGTGGTCATAGGTCCTATGATCACCCATAACGCCAACTGTTTTTACACAAGGCAATACGCAGAAAAACTGGGCAAGATTTTTCTCATATCCGTTTTTTGCCATTTCATCGCGGAGCACCCAGTCAGCCTCTTGAAGAACTTTGATTTTATCGGCGGTAATTTCACCGATAATTCTGACACCAAGGCCGGGACCGGGAAAGGGCTGGCGCCATACAAGCTCTTTCGGTATACCCAGCTTTTCGCCAACTCGTCTGACCTCGTCTTTAAACAGGTCGCATAGCGGCTCAATCAGGCCCAGAAATTGCACATCGTCGGGCATTTTCACTTTATTATGATGCGTTTTTATCGTATCTGCATCACCCTTTCCGGATTCAATGCAGTCCGGATAAATCGTGCCCTGAGCGAAATAACCCAGCTCGTCCTGTTTTCTGATCTCATTCCAGAACACATTGAAAAATTCAGTGCCAATTATGTCTCTTTTCTGCTCCGGGTCAGTTACGCCCTTAAGTTTTGACAGGAACAGATCACCGCAATTAACACGGACAAAATTCATATCAAAAAGAGAGGTAAAGGTCTTTTCAACAAAATCCCCCTCATCCTTTCGCATCAGTCCCTGATCAACAAAAACACAGGTGAGCTGTTTGCCTACTGCTCTGGAAAGCAGACCCGCCGCGACGGAGGAGTCCACGCCGCCGGAAAGACCGAGAATAACTTTTTTATCGCCGATCTGCTCTCTGAGCTTTTCAACGGTATTGTCAATAAAGTTGTCCATTACCCAGTCGCCGGCACAGCCGCATATTTCATAAAGAAAATTATAAAGAATCTGCGAGCCGAACTGGGTGTGGGTGACCTCAGGATGAAACTGAACAGCATAAATTTTTTTTTCAACATTCTGCATAGCTGCGCAGGGGCAGTCATTGGTTTTTCCTACGACCTCAAAACCCTGGGGCGCGGCGGAAATATAGTCCGTATGGCTCATCCATACAACGGATTTTTCGTCAACGTCTTTAAACAGCCTTGACTTTTTATCCGCAGTAAATTCAATTTTGCCGTACTCGCTGACGGGCGCGGTTTTGACCTCACCTTTCTCCATCCAGGCTATAAGCTGACAGCCGTAGCAGATGCCCAGGACAGGCACTCCCAAATCAAGAATATCTCTTGTATAATGAGGTGAACTCATATCGTACACGGAATTGGGGCCACCGGTGAAAATGATGCCTTTATAATTGTTTTGCCTGATTGTCTCAAGCGAAACAGTATAAGGCAGAATTTCAGCGTATACGTGATGATCGCGGACTCGCCTTGCGATCAACTGATTGTACTGACCGCCAAAATCAAGAACAAGAATTTTCTCCATATTCGTCCTCCTCAGAATACTTATTTTTACTATTTGGTTAGATTATTATATACAATTTATATTACTAATGCAAGTACCGTTATGAAAAAAGGAAAGCAGGCCTGCGCCCGCTTTTATTTCACCGTTTATTCATCAATCAGGTCATTATCCCTGAGCATTTTTACAAAATCCTCAATATCCTTTCTTGCTCTTGCCTCATCGACCTCATACTCGTCGGTTACCATTTTGACCGCTTCGTCCACCGTTATATCCTTGCAGAAGCAGTCCCAGAAAAAAGAGGCGCTGTCATTCAGCGTGATCATTCCGTTAAACTCCGCATTTTTTCTGCCCACGGGTACAACAATGTTTGAACCTGCAATGGCGCGCTTGGCGAATCCGCTTTTTATCTTCATAGAATCCTCCATACGTTTTATATGGTTAAGCAAGAAAACCCGAAACTGTTTTAGACAATCTGGATTTGTCTTTCTTATATATTTAGTATACCAAAAACGCAATGATTTTTCAATACAGATAAGCAATTTATACAAAATTGCAAAACGAAAATTTGGCAAATTTTTCGTATTTGCTATTGAAGATATATATTAAATTGGTTATAATAATCGTGGTAATTTTTTTAAATTATTAATTATTTTACAAATTAGGGTTATCCTTATTTTGTAAATCTACTTGGAAGGAGTAAACTTATGGTCTATTCAAAAGAAGTTGAAGAGATGTGCACAGTAAAAAAAGGTCCGCATCACGGTCCGGCTCCCATTCCTGAAGAAGGCAAATGGGTAAAATCCTACCAGATTTCCGACATCAGCGGATTTTCACACGGTGTAGGCTGGTGCGCACCTCAGCAGGGCGCCTGCAAAATCAGTCTGAATGTCAAGGACGGCATTGTTGAGGAAGCGCTTGTTGAAACCATCGGCTGCTCAGGTATGACGCACTCAGCCGCTATGGCTGCTGAGATTCTGCCGGGCAAGACGCTCCTGGAGTGTCTGAACACTGACCTTGTATGCGACGCGATCAATGTTGCCATGAGAGAGATATTCAAGCAGCTTGCTTACGGACGTTCACAGTCCGCTTTCTCTGAAGGCGGTCTTGTAGTAGGCGCTGCACTTGAAGATCTTGGTAAAGGTCTGCGTTCACAGGTGGGCACAATGTTCTCCACAAAGCTCAAGGGCGTTCGTTATATGGAAATGGCTGAGGGCTATGTTACACGTATGGCGCTTGACGAAGAGGGCGAGGTTATCGGCTATGAATTCGTCAAGGTCGGCAAGATGCTTGAGGATATCCGTCACGGAAAATCACCGGACGAAGCCTACAAGGATAACATCGGCAACTACGGCAGATTTGAAAATGCAGCCAAGTATATCGACCCGAGAGAAGAATAAGATAAGGAGGACAATAAAATGGCAAACGATGTAAAATTTGAAGGCAAGGAAAGAAGAATTGCCAAAATTGAAAAGTGTCTTGCTGAATATGGTCTTTCAAGTCTTGAAGAAGCAAGAGATTTATGTTTATCCAAGGGTATTGACGTTGACGCTATCGTAAAGGGCGTTCAGCCAATCGCCTTTGAAAACGCAAGCTGGGCATATACGCTGGGCGTTGCTGTTGCGATCCAGCAGGGCGTTAAATCAGCCTCTGAGGCGGCTGCCGCAATCGGTATCGGACTGCAGGCTTTCTGTATTCCCGGTTCTGTCGCAGAGCAGAGAAACGTTGGTCTGGGTCACGGTAATCTGGGCGCTAAGCTTCTGAGCGAAGAGACAAAATGCTTTGCCTTTCTTGCAGGTCACGAGTCCTTTGCTGCCGCTGAGGGTGCTATCGGTATCGCCAGAACAGCAAATAAGGTCCGCAAAGAGCCTCTTAAGGTAATCCTGAACGGTCTTGGCAAGGACGCTGCTTATATTATTTCACGTATCAACGGTTTCACCTATGTAAAGACAGATTATGATTTCTACACAGGCGACCTTAAGATCGAAAGCGAAAAGGCTTTCTCCGACGGTGAGAGAGCTGCCGTTAAATGTTACGGCGCCAATGACGTTCTGGAGGGCGTTGCAATCATGAAGCATGAGGGCGTTGACGTTTCCATCACCGGTAACTCAACCAACCCCACACGTTTCCAGCATCTTGTTGCCGGCACATATAAGAAATGGGCGCTTGAAAACGGCAAGACTTATTTCTCCGTTGCTTCAGGCGGCGGTACGGGACGTACCCTTCATCCTGACAATATGGCTGCCGGTCCGGCTTCATACGGTCTTACAGACTCCATGGGCAGAATGCATGGCGACGCGCAGTTTGCCGGCTCTTCATCTGTTCCGGCTCACGTTGAGATGATGGGACTGATCGGTATGGGTAACAACCCGATGGTCGGCGCAACCGTTGCTTGTGCAGTAGCAGTTGCCGAAGCGCTTTAATCGCATGGATTAAATAATTCTTATAAGAAAAATTCAGCCTGTCGGATAGGAAATCCGGCAGGCTTTTTCATTCTATATTGTCCTCAATGCGTCTGACGATATCGCTCATTTTCATATCCAGCGCGCAGGATATACGGTAAAGCGTTTCCAGAGTCGGTTTGCGTTCCCCTCTTTCTATTGCGGAAAGATGCGTCCGACCTATATCCGCCAGCCCGCTGAGCACCTCCTGGGACATTCCCTTTTCCCTGCGTATATCAGACAATACTTTCCCGACGGTTTTGGCGTCAAGTGTTGGCACAAACATATTCATCACCCATAGTTAGTGTATGATAAAAAGCGCCGGATAATGAACACATATGTTGACAAGTGAATACTTATGTGTTAATATTATGTTGAATAATGAAGAGGAGGTTTGCAATATGGCAGACGAAAACTATTACCAGTACAATACACCACCCCAGGGACAGCAGCCACCCCAGCAAAACGATCAGAATTACAATCCATTTAACGGCAATATGCCTCCCATGCCGCCGCAGGAAGAAAAGGCCAGCGTAGGTTTGGCGATACTGTCCTATCTGATTCCCCTGGTGGGTCTGATCCTTTATCTGACTAAAAAGGACAGCAGGCCGAAAACCGCTAAAGTTTGTGGAAAATGCGCTCTGGCAAGCGTTATCATCAACATTGTTCTGACGATTATTTTGTACGCCGTTATGGGCGGAGCCTTGCTCAGCGGACTTTCAGACGAGGCGGCTGTTGACTCGTCATACGCGGAAAGCTATGACGACGAACTTGCCGCTGAAACAGGTTCGGATTCAGGCAATACTTCAGATAATACCGTGGGCGACT
Organism: Eubacterium sp.; assembly: GCA_017886765.1. Taxonomy (GTDB): domain Bacteria; phylum Bacillota; class Clostridia; order Oscillospirales; family Acutalibacteraceae; genus Eubacterium_R. The sequence goes on along the minus strand of JAGHJI010000061.1, from coordinate 3,597 downwards.
ATACCTGTGTTGTCAAGGGAGCAGAAGTATGTAAGGACTGGGCGGACAAGGACGCTGTTCTCATCACATATGAATTTACAAACAACTCTGACAGCGCCATCAGTTTTGACGTGGCGCTTGACGCAAAGGCGTATCAGGACGGAATCGGACTGGAATCCACCTTCCTGGACGATGATACGGACATAGTAGACGTTGAGATCAAACCGGGCGTCACCAAGGAAGTAAAAAAGGCTTACGTACTCAGGGACACATCAACGGAAATAGAAATTGAGATATCAGAACTCATATCCTTCAGCGATGATAAAATCATAACAAAAGTCACACTGTAATAAAACGGAAACCAAAGGACCTACACAAAGCTGCAGGTCCTTTTTACTGTTTAGGCGGCACGGCGTAATTGACAATGATTTCACAATCATATATAATTTAAGTAAACAAAGGGGAATATAGTGTGAAAATCCCACTATATTTGATTGTAATGACCTCAAAATTTGCCTGCGGCATCATTTTGAGATGTCTAAATTCCCAATATGCGCCTTATCCGGCTACAATAGGGCGTTAGGAATTTTTAATCATACGATTTGTAGCCGGAAAGGCTATGGGAATCATTATGCGTGAAAAGGCGTCGTCCGGAAAGCTTTGCTGTATGACAGCAGTGGCGTTGATACTCGCCGCATACATTCTTCAGAGAGTTCTTCATATCAGTTTTGATATTACAAAGGAATTTGCCATTGCCCAGGCAATTGTTTTCAGTCTGGCGACCGCCGTTGTAATGCTGCTGCTGATAAATACAAAGGAAAGCTTTTACGGCATACTGACGGCTATATTCGGTCTGAGAATGATGCCGCCGGATATAAGCGGTTTAAAACAGTTCAGCCCGCAAGCGGATATATTATATTTTCTTGTCCAACAGTTCTCCCTGCTTGTTTTTACAGCAGGGTTACTGTGGTATTATGAAAAACAGGAAAAGCCTAAGCAAATCAAAGCCCTGCCCATACTGTGCACCGTTTTAATCGTTCCGTTTTTAATGGGGATTCAAAACGAGCTTGGTCCGTATTTGAATGCTGTGGCAAACGGCAATATGATCTACAGCTACTTCTCCGGTTTCATGCTCTATTCCGCCGCGATGATCATTCTGCTTCTTATCGCCTCCAAATCTGATACGCAAAGCGCAAGACTGATAACCGACTATCAGATGGTGGCGCTTCTGCTTAATTTCGGCAGGAGGGTATGCGCCGTTATTATAAATCTTGCAGAGGGCACACATATCAGCAGAAGCTATTACTGCTGGATAGCGATTTACATTTTCTTCTTTATTGCATTTTTCATATTAAGAAAGAAAAAATTAAATATCGGCGAAAATAAAGATGGTTAAAATAATACGATTATATTTTTCTGCGTTCGCAAAATGGCAGCGGCAGACAGGTGTTTCATCACCTGTCTGCCGCTTTTATTTTTATTTATTCTGATTATCAAACCAGCAACGGGCGTACTGAGCAATTGCCGGAACGATCTTTTTTATCTCTATGCCTGAAGTATTGACACAGAGATGATAATGCCTTTTGTCTCCCCAGTCAGCGTCCAGAAACATACTGTGATATTTCATACGTCCGGAGTCGATCTTCTTAATTGCCTTTTCCATTTCTCTGCGGGTCGGGTTTTCTCCCACCTCGGCATATCCCTGACAGCGATTGATTTTGTACTCCATATCGGCATAGACAAAGATTTTTAACGGTTCATATTCCGACAAAATCACATCCGCCGCCCGGCCCACAATCACACAGTCAGACGCGGTAGCAAATTCCTCCAGCACTCTCTGCTTTTCAACCAGGATATCGACCTGCTGCTTCATCGCATAGGAATTTGCGATAGTTCTGCCGAAATGCAGGGGAATATTTGCCGTCACGCTCCGGTCGATTGCGCCGGCAATAAAATTTTCGTCCATATTCATTCTTCGCGCAATGCCGATTTCAATCTCCTTATCATAGTATGCCCAACCAAGCGCATCAGCCAGCCGTTTGCCGATTTCACGTCCGCCGCTGCCGAATTCACGGCTTATAGTAATAATATTCATAAATATCTCCTTTTCTTTAAGCAGGCGAAATAAACCCGTTTTAGTCATTTTCAGATTTATCCGCTTATGATTTTATGCCGCCGCGTCAGGTCTTTTCAGTTGAGGGCGAAGCTTTATGAGAATAATCAGCGATAAGATCGCAGCGAGTACCGAGGTCCCCGCAAAGTTCAGCCAGATTCCTGTCAGCCCGAAAGACCACAGAGCGCCGATCAGTATAACCGGGAAAATCAGCGCAGTAGATACGGATATGATGGAAGCAGGAAGGGACTTTTCAATCGCCAGCATATAGCTCTGGGTAGCGAAGGAAAACCACCTTGTAATATAAGTAAGACAGAACAGTCTGAGGGCGCCCACCGACATATCAAGCACCTGAGCAGTGGCATCCGCCACGAACAATTTTGTAATCTGCTCCGGGAATACGGCTATCACCACTACTGCCAACAGGGATACGATACTGCTGGCAGTAAAGCAGCATTTTTCAATCGCGCGTACTCTTGAATATTTTTTCGCTCCCCAGTTATACCCCACAGCCGGCTGAAGCGAATCGCACATTCCGTAAAGCAGCGGCTGAATAAATCCATCGGCAAACATCAGAATACCGTAAACGGAAACGGCGGTCTCTCCGCCGAGATACACCAGTATCGCGTTCATCAAAATAGAAGTAATCCTGCCTGCGATATTATTAAGGAAGTTCGGGCTGCCGCAGGAAATGATCTGACGTATCATTTTTTTACTGAAATGCGGTCTGCAGAATTTCAGCGTTGCCTTTCCCCTGAAAAACGGAATAAAGGATATAAGAGCGCAGATAAACATACCGGAACAGGTTGCCAGAGCCGCCGCCCATATGCCCCATTTGAACACGCCCAGGAACAGAAACTCCAGCACGGCGCTTAAAACCGACAGTAAAATATTTATGAACATACTGCCTTTTATATATCCGCATATACGCAGGAAATTGTCCGCTGCGAATACGATCGTCGTAACCGGCGAGCAAATAGCATAAACCCTCAGATACTGTACCGCCAGGGAGGCAAATTCACCTTCGGCTCCCATCAGACGAATCAAAAGCGGAGCCGCGGCAAACATAATACCGCCGATCAGTATTCCCGTACCGACAATCATCAGGCAGGCGCAGGTGAAAATATTATTTGCCTGCTGCCCCTGCTTTTTGCCCAGGCAAACGGATATGGGAACGGCGGAGCCAACGCCTATCAGATCTGCAAGGGAAAAATTTATAATTACAAAGGGCATGGCAAGATTCAGGGCGGCAAAAGCCGTGGAACCCAGAAACTGACCCACAAAAACGCCATCGATTGTCTGATACAGCGCTGACGCCAGCATACTGATGGAACCGGGAATAGAAGCGATAAAAAACAGCTTCAGCGGCGGTGTCTTGGAAAATAACGCGGTAGAATTCATTTGCTTCAATCCTTTCTGTTCATTTTCTTATATTCCGTAAAAAATATAATAAACAAAAAATGCGCCCGATTATCTTTCACAATAACCGGGCGCACCCGACATCT
>JAGHJI010000060.1 GCA_017886765.1 Eubacterium sp. | reverse complement strand
GGGTAACGGCAATATTCTTTAATGACAGACCCTGCAGTTTGGGAACAAAATGATTTGAACACACAAGGGGCACAAGACTTGGTTTCAGTTCGGTAACGGTATGACCGACGGATTTTGCCAGAACATAGCCGTCGCCGGTAGAACCTGTACGCGGATAACTTTTTCCGCCGGTACAAAGCGCCACGCAGTCACAGCTGATTTTGGTTTGATCGTCCAGAACAACAGCCGTGATTTTATTTCCGTCACACACAAAAGCCTTGGCGCAGGCGTGAACGATCTTCGCGCCGCTGCTCTTACAGTAAGTCACAAGGGCGTCCACAATATCCACCGCCTTATCGCTTTGGGGAAAAACACGGTTGCCCCTTTCTGTTTTCAGAGGAACGCCCAGCTCCTCAAAAAGCGCCATCGTGTCATAGGGCATAAAATTGGAAAAGGCGGAATAAAGGAACCGTGGATTCGTAGGCACATTTGCAATCAGATCATCAAGGTCAAATACGGCGTTTGTGACATTGCATCTGCCCTTTCCTGTTATCATCAGTTTCCGTGCCGGTCTGTCCATTTTTTCAATAACGGTAACGTCGTTGCCTTTGCGGGCGCTTACTGCGGCACATAAAAGGCCCGCGGCGCCTCCGCCGATAACAACCGCCTTTGCCATAGCTTTCCCCTTTCAAATGAATGAAATAAAATTTGTTACATCATATTCTTATACGCTTCCAGTTCGGAGGAGACCTCCTCCCACTGTTCATAAAGCGAATCCCTTTTTTTCGTCAAGCTGTCAAGACTTTCCGTCAGCTCCATAAGTTTCTCATACGGCGCGCCGGACAACGCTTCTTCTGTCTGCGTAATTTGATTTTCCGTATTCTCAATATCCGTTTCAATCTTTTTTAACTGCGTATTGAGCTTTCTGAAATGGCTCTGTCTTTCCTTTTTCAGCTTATAATCATTGACTTTTGGTTTTTCTTTCGCGGCTTTCTGTTCTTCTTTAACATATCTTTTTTCAGCGTAATCATCATAGTTCCCCGTATAGGTATTACAGCCATGCGGCGTAAGCTCCACGATTCTTGTGGCGAGCTTATTAATAAAATATCTGTCATGGGAAACAATCAGCATCGTGCCCTGATAGTTGAGCAAAGTATCCTCCAGCTCCTCACGGGAAAAGGCGTCAAGATGATTTGTGGGCTCATCAAGCAGAAGAAAATTAAACCCGCCAAGCATCAGCTTTAAAAGGGCGACCCTCGCTCTTTCACCGCCGGAGCAGACACTGAGCTTTCTGTAGACCTCCTCGCCCTTGAATAAAAAGGCTGCCAGAGCGTTTCTGACCTTTGTTTCCGTCATATACGGAAAATTCGTCCACACCTCGTCAATGACGGTTTTGGACAGATCCAGCTTAGCCTGCACCTGGTCAAAATAGCCTGTCATAAGCGACGCGCCGAATCTGAACGTACCCTCGTCCCCTGAGAGATCCCCCATCAGAATTTTAAGCAGCGTTGTTTTTCCGCAGCCGTTATCACCCAGCAGAAAAACACGCTCTCCCCTTTTTACATGAAAAGACACATTCTCAAAAATCGTGTTGCCGTTAAAGCTTTTTTTCAGTCCGTTCACATCCAGCACGTCCTCGCCGGAAACGCATTTCGGCGTGAAATCAAAGCGTATCCTTTCAACCTTGCTGTCGGGAACAACAAGCTGCGCTTTGATACGCTCGACGACCTTTTCCTTGCTTTCGGCAGTCTTGATATTCTTTTCCCGGTTCCACTGCCTTTGCTGGGCGATGATCCCCTCAAGACGCTCGATCTCCTTGATATCGTTGTTGTATTTGTCCGCAATCGCTTTCTGCTCTGCCTCTTTTTTTACAAGGAAGGTAGAGTAGTTTCCTTTATATGAGCGTATTTTTTTATTTTCAAGTTCAATGGTTTTGTCCGTGATTTTGTCAAGAAAATATCTGTCGTGGCTGATGATGAGACATGCGCCGCTGAAGCTTTTCAAAAATTCCTCAAGCCACTGAATGGCGCTGATATCCAGATGATTTGTCGGTTCGTCAAGCAGGAGAAAATCAGCTTTTGACAAAAGCAGTTTGGCAAGGATCAGCTTGGACCGCTGCCCGCCGGAAAGCTTGGAAGTAGACTTGTCAAATTCCTCCTCCGTAAAGCCCAGACCGATCAGCGCAGACCTGGTCATCGATTTATAGGTCAGTCCGCCGCCGCTGTTAAACGCATTAGTCAGATAATCCTGCCTGTCAATCAGCTCCTGAGAGGCACGGGCAGAAAGTTTAAGAGAGATTTCCTCCAGCTCCCGTTCCATATCAATCAGATTGTCAAAGACCGACACCAGCTCATTCCAGACGGTCTTGTTATCGGAACAGGTATGCTGTTCCATATATCCTATTTTTATATTCCTTGACAGAAAGCAGTTTCCGCTGTCGGCGGTATACTCGCCGGTAATAATTTTAAAAAGAGAGGTCTTGCCGGCGCCGTTCACGCCGACGAATCCTACCTTTTCCTTGTCCTTTATATCAAAGGATATATCGGAGAACAGCGTGTTCTCGCCGAAGGAAAGTGTTAAATTTTGTACGTCCAACACGTTCATAACAAAAACTCCATAAAGGATATGATCATTTTCCGTAATATTTTACACTATTTTTAATTGAAAGTATAGCATAAATTTGTTATTATGTTAAGGAAATAAATTCTGTTTTAAAAAAGGCGGTATAATGATGGATATATGGAAACTGAAACCTGTTTTAAAAGATTATATCTGGGGCGGCGAACGGCTTAAGACCGATTTCGGCTTTGAAAGCGATCTCAAAAAAGTGGCGGAGGGCTGGATGCTGTCCTGTCACAAGGACGGAAAAAGCACCGTTGACGGCGGAGAGTATAACGGACAGACTCTTGACGATATCATTCAAAAACTTGGGAAAGAAAAAATCGTCGGTACAAGGAGCCTTGATTTTCCATACTTTCCTGTATTGATAAAGCTGATAGACGCCAGGGATAATTTATCCATACAGGTGCATCCGGACAATGATTACGCTCAAAAAATAGAGGGCGAGTTCGGAAAAACAGAAATCTGGTATGTCCTGGACGCGGCGGATGACGCGCAGCTTATTTACGGATTCAAAAAGGAGATCACCTCAGAAGAATTTAAAAAAGCCATTGAGGACAATACGCTTTTGGACGTACTCAACAGCGTAAAAGTAAAAAAAGGCGATCTGTTTTTTATCGAGGCGGGAACGGTACACGCCATCGGAAAAGGCACGCTGATTGCGGAGATACAGCAGAATTCAAATTCAACCTACCGTGTATATGACTACGGAAGATTAGGCGCTGACGGAAAGCCCAGAGAGCTGCACATTAAAAAGGCTGTTGACGTATCCGTAACGAAGCCGCCGAAATATGACAACAAGCCCATGGGAGAACCACAGGATAAGGGAGGCTATATCTCCACCCTGCTGACGAAATGTGATCTATTTACAGTAAATCATTATCAGATAAAAAATACCGCAGAGTTTGAAACAAACGAAAAAAGCTTTAACCATGTTTTGGTCATCGGCGGTAATGGAAAAATCAACGGCAAAGATATGAAAAAAGGCGACAGCTTTTTTGTCCCGGCAAATTACGGCAGTTATACCGTGGAAGGCGAATGTGAGATTCTGATCACTGAAATTTAAATTGAATTTATTTATCTTTCTGAATAAAAAGTCACAGACAGTACAATACTATCTGTGACTTGATTTTTTGGAGTGATAAAAATGAAGATAGTCAATAACATAGCGCTGATCCTTTCCATTATCGGCGGTATCAACTGGGGACTGATCGGTCTGTTCAAATTTGATCTGGTGGCATGGATATGCGGCGGCCAGGACGCTGTTTTTGCCAGAATCATTTACAGTATCGTGGGTCTCGCTGCTATCTGGTGCATCAGTCTGCTTTTCACAGGCAGAACTGCCGAAGAATAAAATCCACAGCGACAAAAGAGGCAGAGTTAACACTCTGCCTCTTTTGCTATTATGAAAACGAAAGCAGCCGGGGAAACTGCTTTGTTATATAAGTGTGAAAAACAAAGGAAAATAACAAAAAAAGTTACGCGATATGTCTTTCAATTTCATTTTTAATTTTCGCCAGTATTCTTTTTTCCAGTCTGCTTATATACGACTGGGATATCCCCATGGAATCGGCAAGCTGTTTCTGGGTATGACCGGCGCCGCCGTCAAGACCAAAGCGCATGACCATAAGTTTTCTTTCCTTTTCCGGAAGAGCGTCCACAATATCCAGCAGGAGTCTTTTTTCATCGTCATACTCCAGATTTTCATAAACATCATCCGGCTCGGTACCCAGTACGTCCCGCAGGGTCAGCTCATTTCCGTCCCAGTCCACGGAAAGCGGCTCGTCAAAGGACATTTCACCCTTCATATTATTTACCTTTCTTAGATGCATCAGTATCTCGTTTTCAATGCATCTTGAAGCATAGGTGGCAAGCTTTATATTCTTTTCAGGATTAAAAGTCCTGACCGCTTTCATAAGCCCAATGGTTCCGATGGATACCAGGTCCTCTGTTGAAGTTGTTTTCGACTCAAACTTTTTGGCTATGTAAACCACCAAGCGCAGATTATGGACGATCAGCAGCTCTCTGTTTTGATTGTTTCCCTGTTTCAGTTCCTCCATGATTTCATTTTCTTTTTCCTTTGACAGCGGAGGCGGAAGAGTTTCCGGTCCGTTTATGTAATAGCATTTCTGCTTTTTAAACAGTCTTAATAAAATATTTTTTAATTTCTGAAACATATTTCACCTCAAATATTTATTATTTCCGGGTTCAGAATGGCTGAAAAATCCTTTGACTCAACCGATGACGCCGCTATGTATACCCTGTCTGTTTCAACTGATTTTTTACCGGAGGAAATAATAACCTTATCCGGCTTGAAAGCTTTGAGCGTTCCCTCACCTCCCACGGAATGAAAGGGTATGATACGTTCGGCGTCAAAGGAAATCTTACTGCTGTCCACTACGATTACGGGATAATCTGAAAAAGGCTCCTTCAGTTTATTTCCCGTATCGGCAAAAGCGTACATATGCACTTCTTTTCCGTCTTTAAAAACGGTTAACGAATAGATTTCGTTTTTCCCGATTGTACGGTTATATATCTTTACCGCCGCAACGGCAATCAGGTACGCGGCAAGCGCGCTGACCAAAAGCGTCCTTGCGGGAATATCAAAATAAACAACATCATTGTGTATCGCTATGCCGTCGGGCCTGAAAATAAGCCACACGGCAAGTATCACACCCAGAAGGATCATATTTGAAAAATAAAACACACCCAAATTTCTGAGAAAAATCAGCGCTCTTTTAAATCCGAATACCGCAAGAACAATAACGGCAGAGATAAGTATTTTTCCGAGTGCGGTGATTAAAAAATGAAGTTCGTCAAGGAGTATGACAAGTGAATACGCCCCTCCGATGAACGCGCCGAGCATAAGGCGCGCCGTTTTGGCGTTCTCTTTGACAAGCAGCTTTGTCAGAAGCAGGAGCAGATATGTAATAAAAAAATTAACTACAAACAGCACGTCAACATAAACAATCAAAAATACCCCTCCCGCTGATTACCATTATAATCAGTGAAAGGGGTTTAATTTGTCACAATTCATCTTTAATTTCAATTGTTTCAATCACAACGTCGTTAACGGGCTTGTCGGACATACCTGTTTTAACCGCGGCAATATCCTCCAGCACATCCGCGCCGTCTGTCAGCATACCGAACACCGTATGGTGAAAATCAAGCCACGGTGTGCCGCCGACTTCTTTGTACTTGTCAATAACTTCCCTGGGAAAGCCCTTATCCGTCAATGCCTCCATCTGAGAGATCAGCGAGTCAGGAACCGTCTTTGCCTGAACGATAAAAAACTGTGAGCCGTTTGTGTTCGGTCCGCTGTTTGCCATGGAAAGCGCGCCGTAATAATTACGCGCGTCAAGGGAAAATTCATCTTCAAAAGAATGTCCCCAAATTGACTCGCCGCCGCAGCCCGTTCCGGTGGGGTCGCCTCCCTGTATCATAAAATCCCGAATAACACGGTGAAAGATCAGTCCGTCATAATATCCGTTTTTTGCGTGCGTTGTAAAATTTTCAACTGCCTTGGGCGCCGCCTTTTCGTTCAGGTCAAAGGTCATATCACCCCTGTTGGTTTTAATAATCGCTTTCATTTACAGTTTTACCCTTTCATTAATCTTTCTTAGTGTATCCATATCTATTTTAATGACCTTTCTGTCATAGGTCATAAGTCCGTTAAGTTCATCCTCAACATCCGTCAGCTGCGTATAGACCGCTGCGCAAAGACCGTCCTTGATCTGAGGAATGATCGTATTGTTATACAGTCTTGCGTACGCTTTCGTCAGCGTTTCCTTACTGCGGTAAATTTTATAACCGAACATTTTGTTATTAAAGGTGTGGCCGTCCACTTTCATGCTGAAGCCGCCAAACTCTGAAAGCACATAGGGCTTATCCCCCGCTTTCACATGAATAGGGGTGAAATAGATATGTTTGGAAATCACGTCGCTTGAGCCTAAATCATGCCAGCCCGAAGTGGTGTCCACTACCCTTGTTTTGTCAAGCTCTTTGATCATTTTATACGCCTTTGCGCTGTCAAACTGACCCCAGCCCTCATTAAACGGCACCCACATGGCAATACACGGGCAGTTATACAGGTGGTCAACCGTTTCCTTCAGCTCGTTATAGTACATATCCCTGCCGGCCTTATCCGTCCTGTGAAACAGCCTGTAATTACGGTCGTCAAGATTTATACCAACAAAGGGGATAACCGATACTTCCAGCCCGTATTCTCCGCCTCCGTTCACCATATCCTGCCATACCAGTATACCGTGTACATCACAGTAATGGTACCACAAAAGCGGCTCTATTTTAATATGCTTTCTCAGCATATTGAAGCCGGCGGTCTTTGCAAACAGAACATCATTTTCCATCGCCTCGTTTGAAGGCGGGGTAAGATATCCGTCGGAGTAATACCCCTGATCAAGAAGGCCGTTGTGAAAATAGGGCTTATTGTTAAGGAAAAGCCGCTTTACGCCGTTTTCATCAACGCCGACTGAGAATTTGCGCATACCGAAGTATGATTTTATTACCTCGCCGCACGCCCTGAAGTCCACCTGATACAAGAACGGAGATTCCGGACTCCACGCACGGAATCCCGGGAGTTTTACAACATGGTCCTTGGTATTGGCAACTTCTGTTTTTCCGTCATAAATAATGACTCTGACATCATCCGTACCGGTATACTCAAACTTAACCTGCGCATTGTCATAATCCGGAGTGATCCTGACGCTTTCCAGGAATTGTACCGGCGTGGACTCCAGCCAGACTGACTGCCAGATACCGCTCTGCGGAGAATACCAGATCCCTCCGCGTTTCATTTTCTGCTTGCCGCGGGAATACGATTTTGTATCGGAATAATCATTTACGCACACAACAAGGGAATTCTCCTCCCCCTCTGCGGCAAGATAGGGTGTGAGCTCAAATTTAAACGGCGTATAGCCTCCGACATGCTTGCCCACAAATTTTCCGTTGAGATACACGTTTGCCACCTGATCAACAGCGCCGAAATTTATGAACACCCTGCCCTTATTGAAACCCTCGGGAAGCGTAAAGCTTTTCTGATAGAATAAATAATCGTCAGGCATAATCACTCTGCATACGCCGGAAAGCTCCGTTTCCGGGGAAAATGGAACGGTAATCCGCCCCGGGAAACCGGTTACCGGCATGGAGGAATTCTTTTTTATCGTATAATTCCAGGTGCCGTTCAGACTTATGTAGCTGTCCCTGACAAACTGCGGCCGCGGATACTCCGGCAAAGGATTTTCACGGTCGATGCTTTTGCTCCATTTTGTAGATAACATGTTTACCCCTCAACTATTTTTCCGTTAATGATCTGTATATTTTTATTACAAATCTCAATGGCGGCTTTTTTATGAGATACGATGATACAGGTCATATCGTCAAGCTGCCTGAGATTTGTTAAAAACTGTTTTTCCGTCTTTTCATCCAGCGCTGAAGTCGCCTCGTCAAGCAGAAGGATAGGAGATTTCGACAGCAGACTTCTGGCAATGGCAAGGCGCTGAATCTGTCCCTCCGACAGACCAAGCCCTTTCTCGCCGATAACGGTTTCCATTCCCATCGGAAGTTCATCAATAAACTGCTTGGCGCAGCTTACCTCAATGGCGTTTTGAATCTCCTTTTCAGTGACATCGTCGTTGATAAAAGTCAGATTATCCCTGATGGTACCGGAAATAACCATATTTCCCTGCGGCACATAGGAAAAAAGACGTCTTGTATTCTTGTCAACCGGTATGTCGCCCTTTGATGTTTTCAGCTTTATCTCTCCGCTCTGCGCGGTAAACACACCGAGAAGCAGTTTGAGCAGCGTGCTCTTGCCAATACCGGAGATGCCCATTATCGCAACAAAATCGCCCTTTTTCACGGAAAAAGACGTATTGTCAAAAATAATATCCCTGTCATATTTAAAACTGATATTATCAAAAGATATGGCAACAAGATTTTTGTATGTATCCTCCACGTCAATCAAGGATTCGTTAATCTGTTTTTCATCCTTTATCGCGTCGATTTCCATCAGTCTTTCAGCGGAAGCAATCATAGAAAAATACTGTGGCATGACACCGGAGAGGGACGCAAAAGGCGACTGGACCTGATTGACAAGCTGGATCATTGCCGTAACATCGCCGTAGGTCATGCCGCCCGTCAGCAGTCTCCATGCACCGAAGGCAACGGCAAATACCGTACCTACGCTGAACACGGTATTCAGTCCTGTATTGGCGAAGATACTGAAATTTCTCCTTTTGATCTTTGCGGTAAAATTATCCTCCTGCAGTTCATCCGTCTGCTTCTGCATTTTATCCTCAACGGAAAAAGCCTTGACCACCAGAAGATTAGAAACGATTTCCTGCACGAAAGAACGTGTTTTCCCCTCTGTTTCCTGCACTTTTTTATGCAGCGCCTTAAGCTGCTTCCTGAAAAGCTGCGTCACCGCGAAAACGATACATCCACCGATTAAAAACACAAGGGCAAAAACTCGGTCAAGAACAATAAGATAGATTAGCGAGCTTGCCAGCTTGGTCACAAAAAACACACCCTGCGGCAGAATTTTCGTGAATCCGTCGGTAACGATATTGACGTCGTTGAACATTCTGTTCTGCAGCTCGCCTGTATGATACGAGGTTACAGTAGAATAATCCTTTTTCATTATAACATCCAGCAGGTGTCGTTTTAAGACGATATCCAGCCTGCCCTTGCACCTTTCGGAAACGCAGCTGCGGGTAATGCTCAGCGTCATCTGGAGAATCACCACGCCGAGAAGCGCCAGCGCGAATCTGACAATATATCCCGTATCGCGCATAACGGTGGCGCCGTCAATAACATTCTTTGAAAAATTCGCGAAAAATACCGAGGTAATGCCGTGAACAACATTCACCGCAATCAGAAAAACAAGAGTCGGCATCTGACTTTTGCATATTTTTAAAATCCATCTGATAACGGCTTTATCAGATTTACTAATTTTATTCCTTGTGCTTTCCAAATCCGACTGTTCTCCTCTGTTCATTTTTCCATTACCGTTTCCGATCAATCAACGCTTCCTGCCCTGCGCTGTATCCGGTGTATTTTTATCTTTAAACAAATGACGCTTTATGTAGCTGTATCCTCTTGTAAAAAGCAGCAGCACCGGCCGCACCGGCAAAAGCGCAACCCATATTCTTGCATATATTTTATACGCCGCCGACTTGTTCAGATCAACATATCTTTTACCGTTTTTATAAAAACCCACCAGAACGCCGCATATCATATCGTCCGTGACATATTCCTTTTTCAACAGGTTGTCCCCCACGATAACGTAATGGTCGTCGCATACCTTCACTACGCGGTGCATGATGTACTTTCCGTTTTTCGTAACATAAACGGGAACGTCATATTTTTTCAGCCTGCCCTTGTTTTTCACAACAATGATATTGTCCCTCTGCTGATGAATAAGGGGCTCCATGGACCTTCCCCAAGTCAATCCGGTATATTTCCCCGTGGTATCCAGTATTTCCTTAATTGACTTTAAATCATTCATGTGGTTCTCCGTTGCTTAAATAGTTATAGCTATTATAACAGAATTTAATAATATATGCAATATTTATGCGTGATAAGGGGATGGACAGCAAGGATATAAACTATCCATTTGACAAAATTTTCAGAATATGCTAATATAATATGCAATAGAAAGCGAATTATATGTCGAACTGTTGCAGTTCGGCTATTTTTATGTTCGGGCAAGGGAGAAAAAATATGGATTACGATTTAATCATTGTGGGTTCCGGTCCCGCCGGTATTTTTACCGCGCTGGAGCTGATCAGAAAAGGATCAAAGAAAAAAATACTTTTGATCGAAAAAGGAAAGCCTGTAGAAAAAAGGCACTGTCCCAAAGACAAAACCGGCAAATGCGTCAACTGTAAGCCGAGCTGCGCCATTACCACCGGATTTTCCGGAGCCGGCGCCTTTTCCGACGGCAAACTGAGCCTGAGCTACGAGGTTGGCGGCGATCTGCCGGACCTTATCGGCGGAGATTTTGCGCAGGAGCTTATTGACTATACGGATAAAATCTATCTTGAATTCGGCGCAGACACCAAAGTAGAGGGTGTTTATACCGGCGAGGCAATAAAGGAAATAAGAAAGAACGCCATTAAAGCGGGACTTAAGCTGGTCGACTGCCCCATCCGTCATTTAGGCACTGAAAAAGCGCAGGAGCTTTATTACAGAATCCAGACCTATCTTTCCGAAAACGGCGTGGATATGATGTTTTCAACGGAATGTAAAAATATTCTTCTGGAGGGCAAAGTCTGCAAGGGTGTTATCATTGACGATAACGGAGCAGACAGGCGCATCACAGCCGACGAGGTGGTCATCGCCACCGGCAGACGAGGCGCTGACTGGCTGGAAAAACTCTGCGCCGAGCACAACATTTCGCACAAACCCGGCACAGTTGATATCGGTGTGCGTG